>JAZUQW010000301.1:0-10319 GCA_045605905.1 Eubacteriales bacterium | reverse complement strand
ACGCACAGGCATTGCAAAACGGTAACGCCGCATCTGCCTGTGTAGGCTGCGAAGCCTGCAAGGAGGTTTGCCCCCAAAAAATAGAGATACCCACTCTTATGGGAAAAGCGGCACAGTTGTTTGAATAAGACAAATTGATTTCACACCCGACAATAACAATCACCCAAACAATCACCCCAAGAAATCTGACGATTCCTTGGGGACCCCGACAAAAAAAGCTTTTCGGCAAGGATGCCGAAAAGCTTTTTTATTATAATCGATTTAGAACGAAGTAAGAGTGCTTGACACGGTAAAGCTCTTTTTAAGAGTACCCGCGGTGTATGTGCCGCTTTCGTACAGCCCCTCTTTGGCTGTGCCGGTACAGCTGCCGCCCACGTAAAGCTTATAGGTGGAGCCTGTTGCCATTTCGGGTGTACATATAATAACGCGAGAGTAAGAAACGGTGGGCTTATAAGCCAACAGCAGGCTACCGGAAGAATCGGTAAGAGCAATCAGACTGCCGGAAGAGCCGCTGTAAGAGCCTTTAAGAGCGTTTTGAGAGAAGTTGGAAGAACTTAAGGAGTTCATGGAGTTACCTCCGTCCACAACCACAACAACGCCACCCGTAATGCTGATACTGCCGTCTGCATCTATGCCGCTGTTTTCGTTTGTGGTGCTTTGTTGAACGATAAGCGTGCCGCCGCTGACAGTAAGAGTACCGTTAGAGTCTGCGCCGTCGCCCTTGGCGTTCATCCAAACAAAGGCTGTACCGCTGATGGTAAGTGAGTATTGAGAGGAGCTACTGCTGCTGCCCATACCGCCCATACCGGGTCTGCCGGGTGCGGCTGTTCCGCTGCCGTCAGCGCCGCCTGCGGCATTGATGCCGTCGTCGGAGGACTCGATGGAAAGGCTGCCGCCTGTGATATTAACGTTAAGCCCCTCTACGCCCTCGTAGCTTGAGAGGATGTCGATATTACCACCGGAAACGGTCATGGTGGTATCAGAATGGAAGGCATCGTCACCGGTGTAGATGGTGAAGGTACCGCCGCCTATGGTGCAAGGACCGTTGGAATGTACCGCGTCGTCCATAGAGTTAAGATCAAAAGTGCCGCCGGAAACAGATATGGAGCCTGTGCCCTTAAGCGCCTTGTAGGAGTTGGTATCGGTGGAAGAAATGGTACCGCTGTAGCCACTGCCTGTAGTTATATCAAAGCTGCCCCCGTTGATATAAAGGGCGTCTGCGGCGGCAATACCGTCGCGGCCGCTTTCGATTACAAAGCTGCCGCCGTTTATCTCGATATAAACGTCGGAGCGCACCGTATCCTCGGGGGAGGATGCGTAAAGCTTAACATCGCTTATAACGATGTTGTTGTCAGCCTTAAGAGCTTTATAACTGCCCAATGTGGTGTCTACCGAAGCATCTGCACCGCCTGCGGAAACTATGTACATATTGTAAGCGCCGCTTGTACCGATGCCGCTTGCGGAGGTGCGTGGGGTATCGCTATTGCTTACGGAAAGGTTATCTCCTGCTTGGGTTGCATCGTAAGCCGCCTCTATGTAGAGGTTACCGCCTGTAATATAGATGTCACCCACATAGCTTGCGCCGGTGGTAACGGTAATAAGCCTTGTGGTGGTGTCGTAGCTAACGGTGTCGCCCACCTGAACCAAGCAAGCGGAAGCGTAGTTTGTGCTGTTGATATGGGTAAGCAAAATAATGTTGTCTGCGCTGGCGGTAAGGTTCTTTGCGGTGCCGCTTTCCACAACCTGTGTTACGGTGTAGGTGCCGTCGCCGTTGGAGGCGGCAACTGCCGCATACCAATAAACCGCGGTGTTGGATATGGTGCCTGTGTTCCAAATATAACAGCCGCCGTCGGTGGTAACCGCACCGTTAAGAGAAGTATAGGTATAGCTGGTGCGGACCTCGCCTGCGGTGGTGCTTGTGTCAAGAGAGCTTGCCTTAACGCCGTCGCCGGTGGAAAGTATTGTAATATCGCCGCCGCTGATGTTAACTTTTAGGTCGCTCTTGATAGCGTTGTTGGTACTGTTAAGTGTAAGGGTGCCACCGCTAATGTTAACCTCGCTGTCGCCCTTAACGCCCGTATCGGAGGAAAGCACATTAACGGTGCCGCCACTGATGTTGGTAACGAGTGTACCCTTCATAGCGTTGTCGGTAACGCTTAAATTAAAGACGCCGTCAACAATATTAAGCTCGGTGCCCGCCTTTATACCGTCGGCACAGTTAAGCATATTTACCTCGCCGCCGTTGGCTGTAAATACGGTGCCCGCCTTAAGACCTGTGCCAAGGGTTGCGGTAAGGTTAAGGGTACCGCCGACTATGTTAACCGTGGCTTCGCTTTCTACCGCATCGGAGCCCGCTGATTCTACCGTAAGGCTGCCGCTTGTAACGGTAATATCGTCGTTGGCATGCAAGCAGTCCTTAACAGCGCCCGTAACGGTAACAGCCGCGCCCTCTATGATAATGTCGTCATCGCTGGCAATACCGTGCTGTCTGTTGCCCGTAACGGTAAGTGCGCCGCCGCCGTTTATCAAAAGGGTGTCGTTAGAGAAAACCGCGCCCTTATCTGCAAGCGTAGTGGCTGTGCCGTCGGCAAGGGTGCTTGCCGTGCCCTCGGGCAGGGTTATGTACGCCTTTTTGCATTGCTCAAAGAACAAAGCAGAGCCGGATGTATTTGTAAGGCTTACGTTGTTAAGAGTAAGGCTTACATGGTCCTCGGTGCCCGCGTATACGTGGATATAGCCGTTGTCGGAGCTACCCGTAACCGTATAGTTACCTGCGGCCGTAACATAGGCGTAGTTATCTATAACGGTAACGCCCGTACCTGTGGCGGTTACCGTGTCTCCCTCAAAGTGGATGGTGGCGTTGGTGTCAAGTTCAACATCGCCGGGCTCGCCAAGTACAACCGATGCTTTTTCTTCATCGGTAAGATAGCAGTCAACGTTTATTTCGCCCGCACCCTCAATATACTTTCTGAATATGGCAAGGTCGGTGGTAGAAACAAAGCCATCTCCATCCACATCACCCGCCAACAGGGCGGCATCGTTAAGAGTGGAGCCTGCCACATATTCTCTGACCATAAGATAGTCGGAGGTGGAAGTAAGACCGTCATAGTTTAAGTCGCCGTGGATAACAAGGGTATACTCAACATTGGTATACGCCAAGACCATACCTGTACAAATAACCGTGTTAGAGCTTTTGTCCACAAGAGTACCGTCTGCCGTTTTTAAAGCCGCGGTGCTGTAAACGCTGGCCATAAGCTGTGCGGCGGTGGTGCCGCAGGGCAGATTATAAGCGTAACTGCCGTTGACCTTAATACGGTACTCGTTGGAAAGCTCTGCCGCTTCTACAGATACCGCGGGGGCAGAAAAGGGTATTACCGTCAGCATCATAAGCAGAATCAATAATGCCGACAAAGCTTGTTTGGCTATTCTCATAATAACACTCCTCAAAAAGTTTTTTTCTGAACGGATAAGCCATATCAAAAGGGACTTTTACGCCTCCTTGTCTTCATTTTATATATATGACCGCAACATTAAGTAAAAATTAATTTAGTCGGTAAATTATTTTTTTGTAAAAAGCGGCAAAAAAATCCCTGTCAACAAGCTGTTAACAGGAAATTTCTTTGACAAAATGCACAAAAGTCGTATGCTAAAGCGATAGCGCGCTAATATGTGACTTTTTTAGTCGGATAATCAGATTAGCTCTTTGCGCAGTCGTTCCATAATCTTTTTCTCCCTGCGCGACACCTTCACTTGAGTAAGCCCCAGGCAACGGGCGGTTTCGGTCTGTGACATTCCCTTGTAATACCGCAACGCCACTATCTGCCTGTCCTCGGTGGCAAGGCTTTCCACAGCCTGCCGCAGTGCAAGACTTTCGCTGAAGCTTGCCACATTGTCCGTCCACAGGGTGTCTTCAGGTGCCAAATCCCCTTCTCCGCTATCGTAAATAGACGCCACAGGCGCGGCGGCATCCAAGGCGTATGCGGCCTCCTCTACCGACATTCCGCTTACCTGTGCCAGTTGAGATATTCTTGGCTCCTCACCCGTTTCGGTCATTATTCGCTGTTTTTCACGGCAAAGCAGGGCCCCCTTCCGCTTTATCTCCCGACTGACCTTGATGATACCGTCGTCCCGCAGGTGCTTTTTTATCTCGCCGCATATCAGCGGCACCGCATAGGTGGAAAACCGCGTGCCAAACTCGGTGTCAAAGCCCCGTATAGCCTTAATCAGTCCTATGGTGCCTATCTGTATAAGATCCTCTACGTCGGTGCCCCGATCACGAAACCGCAAAGCAAGACTTTTTACCAGCCCCATATTCTCCTCTACCAACAGGGTAAGAGCGGCGCTGTCACCGGCGGCGGCTTTTTGAAAAAGCCTGCTGTCATTCATACGTATCGCCGCCCAAGCACTTGGTCAACACCACGGTAGTCCCTTTGCCCGCTTGCGAACGCACTTTAAGCCCGTCGCAAAAGCTTTCCATAACCGTAAAGCCCATTCCGCTGCGCTCGCCCTCGGGGTCACCCGTATACAGCGGTTGCAGACATTTTGCCACGTCTTCCATACCACAGCCCCTGTCTTTTATTTCAAACACCACCCGCCTATCCGGGTAGATAGAGCCCTTTATACGGATATCCCCCTTACCGCGGCTGTTTTTGTAGGCGTGTACAACGCAGTTGGTCACCGCCTCCGACACGGCGGTTTTTATGTCCGCCAGCTCCTCTACGGTGGGGTCAAGCCGCGCGGCAAACGCCGCCGCCACTGCGCGGGCAAAGCTTTCGTTACTGCTTTTGGCGGGGATGGTAATACTAAAGCTTTCCACCGCCTTTGCCGCTTTTTTTCTTTCCTTAACGGCGCTCATACTTCTACGCTCCTTTCTGTTTTGATAAGCTTGTCCAGCCCCGCCAACTTCATTATGCGCGCCACGGGCGGGGATGGGTCCTTTACCGTCAGGCTTGCACCAATGGTTAGGGCGGTCTTGTACCTGCCCATCAAAAGCCCCAAGCCGGACGAATCGCAAAACTGCACATTTTTAAGCTGCAGCACCACCTTTTGCGGCTGTTCCGCCAAGATGATAGCGTCTATTCCCTTACGAGTAGCCGCCGCGCCGTGATGGTCAAGCTCGCCGATTAGGGTAACGGTCAGCGTTTTATTTTCTGTTTGGTGTGTAAACCGCATTATTTGTTCCTCCTTACTGCGGGGATATTCTACTACCGCGACGGCGTGTATTTTGTCACGCTCTGTCGCCGTTGACAAAAATATAAACAGCGGTTATAATTAAAGTAAAAGGAGTTGATTTTATGGCAAAAATCAAAGATATAAAAAGCTTTTTGGAAAACCGTATACCCCAAAGCCTTTCCATGCCCGGCGACAACGACGGGTTTGCACTGATTCCCGATAGCGAGGCGGAGCTTACCGACATAGCCTTGGCTCTTGACGTAAGCCTTGATTCTATAGAGTTTGCAAAACAGGTGGGGGCACAGCTTTTGCTTACCCACCACCCCACCATCTTTTCGCCGCTGTACGCCTTGGATGACAGCAACGGCGTGGGCAGGCGTTTGCTGGCGGCAACAAAGGCAAACATAGCCTTGGCGGGCTACCACACCCGCTTGGACGCTATCGACGGCGGCGTTAACGATACGCTGTGCGCCCTTGTGGGCATAGAGAACACCGAAAAATTTGAGGACGGTTTGGGCAGAGTAGGCTATCTTAAGCAGGCGGTAAACTTTGATGAGTTTTGCGCCCATGTTGGCGCCGTGCTTGGTACCGAAAAGGTAACGGGCATAAACACGGGCAAGAATGTTCACCGTGTTGCGGTGGTTGGCGGCAGCGGAAAGGGCTCGTTCTACGATGCGTACCGCACAGGGGCGGATACCTTTTTAACCGGCGAGGTTGCCCACAACACCCTGCTTGATGGCAGAGACCTGGGCATAAACCTGGTTTGCGCCACCCATTACCGCACCGAGGTTGTGGTTTTGCCCGCCTTGGGTCAGATGGTAAAAGAGGCGTTCCCCGAAGTTAAGCTTCACTTTTTTGGGGATAATTTATAAGGAGCGTGTAAAACTTGGCAATAGACGGTCTTTTCTGTCACCGCCTGGCGGCGGAATTAAAAAGTGCCCTGTTGGGGGCGAAAATAGAAAAAATCAACCAAACGGGTGATGAAGAGCTGACCCTAAAGCTTTACGGCGGCGGGGCAAGGTATAATCTGTTGCTTTCCGCATCGCGGAAGAACGCAAGGGTCTGCCTGTGTGGGGAGGTACCGCCCCAAAACCCTGTGCCCACCTCGTTTTGTATGCTGTCACGCAAGCATCTGCAAAACGGCAGAATAACCGATATATTTGCGCCTGCGGGCGAGCGTATTATTTGCATAGATGCGGAGTGCAAGGATGAGCTTGGCTATGTTTGTCACCGCCGTATATATGCAGAGCTGATGGGCAAATACAGCAATCTGCTGATAAGTGATACGGACAAAGACCGCGTGCTTGGCGCCCTTTATCAGACAGACATAACCTTTGCCGCAAGGACGGTGCTTGTGGGACTGCCCTACGAAGCGCCGCCAAAGCAGGATAAGCTGTTACCCTATGAAGTAAGCCTTGATGAATTTGTATCTTTGTGCAAGAACGCACCAAGCAGAGAGTGCGGCGATTTTATACTAAAAACCTTTGCCTGCTTCTCTCCCCTTACCGCGAGAGAGGTAGCGTACCGCGCAGGTGCGTTGGGCAAAAACCTTGAGGATGCAGACCACAGCGCGCTGTATAACAGCTTTAAACAGCTTTTAACAGAGGAGTGCGCACCCTGTGTTGTAAGCGACGGCAAGGGCGAGCAGGTAGCGTTTTCCTTTACCGCCTTAAGCCAATACGGAGCGGGCTACACGGCAAAACCCGTAGAAAATCTTTCTGCCCTGCTGTGCCACTATTTTGAGGAAAAAGGCAAAAAAGAGAAGCACGACCGCCACAGCAGCGACCTGCTTCGTTTGGTATCCAATTTAAAAGAGCGTGTGCGCAAAAAGATGAGCCTGCAGACCGAGTCGCTTTTGGAGTGCGAGCGCAAGGATGAATACAAGCGCAAGGGGGATGCTATAATAGCAAGCATCTATCTGCTTAAACAGGGGATGGAGTCTGCACGACTTATGGATTATGAAAGCGGCACAGAGATAGAGATTGCGCTGGATAAAAGAAAAACGCCTGCCAACAACGCGGCGGCGTATTACAAAAAATATACCAAGCTTAAGAATGCGGAAACGGCCATGACCGCCCAGCTTGCAAAGACCAAGCTGGAGCTTAACTATATAGAAAGCGTTACCGATGCCATTGCCCGCGCGGAAAGCGACAGCGAGTTTGACGACCTGCGCCAAGAGCTGGAGCGGGCAGGTTATATCCGCGGCAAAGCCAAGGGCAAGGCAAAGCTTAAGGCAAAGCCATTTGTATATACGGTAGACGGCGGCTACACCCTAAAGGTGGGTAAAAACAATCTGCAAAATGATGAGCTGACCTTCTCTGCCGACAAAGGGGATATATGGTTCCATGTTAAAAACGCTCCGGGGTCCCACGCCATATTGTACGCAGGCGGGGAAGAACCCTCTGCCCTTGCCTATACACAGGCGGCACAGCTTGCGGCGTATCACTCCTCGGTAAGCGGCGGGCCTGCGGTGGCAGTGGACTATACAAGGGTGCGGTATGTTAAGAAGCCGTCGGGCAGTGCGCCCGGCTATGTAAACTACACCCACTATCACACGGCGTATGTGGATGCGGTAATGCCAAATATATAACGTTACCATACCAAATTACCCCAAGAAGTCTTAAGGCTTCTTGGGGTCAGACCGCTGACAAAGGCACAGAGCACGAAAAATAATAGAATACAGTTGCTCTAAATCACCCCAAGAAGCCTGACGGCTTCTCGGGGACCCCGACAAGTAGAAAATCCAGGGAGGACATCCCTGGATTTTCTACAATTTATTGTTTTTTCGTTCAAAACGAACCTCGGCTCACAGTAGCAATCTACAGTGTTCGCCTCGGTTCGTCTTGTCTGTATCCTTTCTCAACGCTCTGTCTTATTTGAATATAAAATGCTTTTGCACAACAAAGTTTGCAAAAAACAACAGGGTGTCAACAGGTAGTTTTATAAACGCCTCCGAAGCGCCGAGATAATCGGTACAAAGCCTTATGAGAATGGCACCCACCGACATTGAACAGATAGCCAGCATATAATATGCCGCGGTAGTGCGCCAATCGGGCTTTGCGTGGAAAACGATATTGCGGGACAGATAATAATTAACCACCATACTTATTGCCTTTGGGGGGATATATGCCAACTCCGGTGACATGGTAGTCCACGCCAACAGTGCCAAGTACAAAAGATAATCCAAAAGCGTGCAGGCAAGAGAAGAAAGGGTGTGCTTTATAACCTGCCCAAACACAATCAGACTGTCACGCACGGGGTGGAAATGGGAAGAAGGATTACCCTCCTCATAAATCGTATCGATAACGGTCTGAATAGTGGGTATACCCCAGCCCTTAAGCCCCAACAGCACGTTCATTTCGTACTCGTAACGGTTGCCCTCGGCAGAAATCAGCTTGTCCGCAGTTTGGTCGGAAAATCCCCGCAGACCTGTTTGAGTATCCATAATACGATTGCGGGTAACAAGATAAAAGCAAGCCTTGGTCATGGTGTTGCCAAAACGGCTTCTAAAGGGCATCTTTTTAAAATCCCTAACACCAAGCACCATTGCCTGTGGGTTTTCAACCGCCAACGCCGCCACGGCTTTAATATCCTTAACACTGTGCTGACCGTCAGCATCGGCAGTAACGGCAACCCAGGGCTGTTTTGTATCCATAAGGTACTGTATGGCAGTCTTAAGCGCCGCACCTTTCCCCTTGTTTACCTCGTGATCGATAACCGTTGCCCCAAGCTTTGCAGCTTTTTCGAAAAGAGTGTTATAATCCTTACCGCTGCCGTCGTTCACCGTCAACACGCTAAAGTCATCTATTAAGTTTTCAATTAGCTTAACATAGCCCTCATCGGGCTTATATGCGGGGATAATAACAACGGGCTTTGCCATTATATATACCTCCGTAGACTCAAAAATACCGTATGATTATATCATATAATACAGCGCATATCAAGCTTTTTAAAGGGACAAGTTTCGCACATAGGCTTTTTTGCGCTGCAATACTCCCTGCCGAACAGCACAAGTCTGTGACAAAAATCGCTTTGCTTTTCCTTTGGAATAAGCTTTTCCAGCTCCCGCTCTACTCCTATGGGAGTGTTGCTTTTAACCAGCCCAAGCCTGCCTGATATACGTATACAGTGGGTATCGGCAACAATGCCGCCAAGGTCAAAAAGGTCGCCACGCAAAAGGTTTGCCACCTTTCTGCCCACACCCGCCAAGGATAACAGCTCCTTCATATCCGAAGGCAGTACCCCGCCATAAACGTTGCACAGCCTTTCTGCCGCCGCTTTTATGTTTTTTGCCTTGCTGCGAAAAAGCCCCACGGGGTGGATTATAGCCTCTATATCCCCCTGCTCTGCCGCCGCAAGTGCCGCCGCGGTGGGATACGCCTTAAACAGCCCAACGCTTACTTGGTTAACGCGGGCATCGGTACATTGAGCAGATAGTATCGCCATTACAAGCAGTCTGTACGGGTCACCCTCATAGCGCAAAGAACACTCTGCCGCCGGGTAAAGCTTTTCCAAAACCTTAATAGCGGTTTGCGCTTTTTCTTTTTTGTTCATAAAAATCGCCTATTCGTCAAAAATAAAGTTAACATCGCCGGAAAGCAAGGCCAATGCACCTTTATAGATTATCTCGGCACGCTCGTTAAAATTGCTTTGCATAAGCTTTGCGTACTCCTCATCGGTAACATAGGTCTCTAATTTAAGAAGCGTCTTTTCGTTATCCACAATAGAGGCGGTCAGCATAAAGCCCTTGCCGCACGCTTCCAGATCGCACCGTATGCGGTTGCCGTGCCGTTTAAGGGCGATAAGCCGTTGAGCAGAGCGCAACGCTTTATCCTTAACGCCCGCGTACAGCGCACTTTGAACCTCGCCCACCATAAGTACGCCCGTTTGAGATATAACGTAAAGCTTTTCTCCGTCAACCTCTACTTCTTCAACCTGCCGTGTCTCCAACAGGTCGGAAAAGCAGATAGAAAAATCAAAATAGTTAACAAAGGCATCCTGAACCACAACCTCGCCAATGGTGGTGATGTCCAGCGGCTCGCCAATATTCTTAAGAAGGTAAAGAATAAACACCTTAATTTCAAACTTATCGGTAAGCTCCAAACCCACACGCCCCCTTTTATACATCTTAAGTCATTGTTATTATA
>JAZUQW010000300.1:0-8180 GCA_045605905.1 Eubacteriales bacterium | reverse complement strand
CCCGCTACGAACGCAGTGAGTAGTGGGGTATTTATACTATATTATTCTATGTCGGCACGCTTTTATAAGTGTGGGACGGATGTGAAAAGAGGTAGGATGCTTTATGGACAAAAAACCGCTTTTGCTTGCGCCATCGCTGCTTGCTTGCGATTTTGGGCGCATAGGTGAAAAACTTAAAATTTTAGAGGGTGCCGGCGTGCCCTGGCTTCACCTGGACGTTATGGACGGCATATTTGTGCCAAACATTTCCTTCGGTCAGCCCCTTATTAAAAGCATACGCAAAGAAACGGATATGTTTTTTGATGCCCATCTTATGATTACCGAGCCAAAGCGGTACATAAAGGACTTTGCAGATGCGGGCGCAGACCTTATCTGCATACACGTGGAGGCTACAGAGGACCCCGCAGGCGATTTGGCAGCAATAAAGGCGTTGGGTGTAAAATGCGGCTTGGCAATAAAGCCCGCCACCCCCGTGGACGAGATAAAGGATCTGTTGCCCATGCTTGATTTGGCGCTGGTCATGAGCGTAGAGCCGGGCTTTGGCGGTCAAAAGTTTATGCATAGCTCTCTGCCCAAGATTGGCGAGCTGGCAGAGCTGCGTAAAAAGCTGGGGCTTGATTTCCACATAGAGGTGGATGGCGGTATCGGTGCGGAAAACGCGCGCCTTGTATATGAGGCGGGTGCAGATGTGCTTGTGGCGGGTAGCTCGGTATTGGGCAAGGCAGATGTTGCCGCCGCGGCAAAAGCGATATATAAAAGTATTGAACAGGAGTAGAAAATGGGTAAGAAGGACGAACTTTATCAAAAACAGTTAGAGGAAAGACGCCGTCAGCGTGCAGAGGCAGAGGCGGCAAAAAAGGCGGCAAAGCGTAAGCAGATGCTAACAACGGCGCTTATTGCCGCAGGCGTTGTGCTTGTTATTGTGTTGATATGCGTTGTTGCTTTGGGCTCGGTAGGCGGCGATAAGGAAGAAACGGAGAGCGAAAGCCGTCTTTCCTTAAGCGAAAGCGTAGCGCAGGTACAGGAAAACTACGATTATTCAATAGACGTGGACAAAAAGCACCATGTGGAGATAATCGTTGAGGATTACGGCACCATAAAGGTAGAGCTTGACCCAAGCTATGCACCCATAACCGTTGATAACTTCATCACCTTGGCAGAAGAAGGCTTTTATGACGGCCTTACCTTCCACCGCATCATTGACGGCTTTATGATTCAGGGCGGCGACCCCAAGCATAACGGTCAGGGTGGCAGCGACACACCTATTTTGGGTGAGTTTTCTGAAAACGGCGCAACCAACACGCTCGCCCACAAGCGTGGCGTTATCTCTATGGCGCGTCGCGGCGATGATATGAACAGCGCAAGCAGTCAGTTCTTTATCTGCCACGAGGATACAGCGAATGTTTTTGCTCTTGACGGAAAATACGCCGCATTCGGTTGGGTAACCGAGGGTATGGAGATTGTGGACGCTATCGTAGAGGCGGCAAACCCCACTGACAACAACGGCACTATTCCTTATGAAGAACAGCCCGTCATTAAGACCATTATTGTCAGAGACTAAACATATACATAAATCACCCCAATAAGACAAACGGGTTTCTTGGGGACCCCGACAACAAAACGGAAGGACAAAAGTCCTTCCGTTTATCTTTTTGTCTTTTATCTCACTAACGTGAGTAGTGGGGTATTCTCACGACGTACGCTTGCTGTTAAATTTAGTATTTTCTTCGGGCGTGTACCGAAGAAAATACACATTAGTTTCCGCGAGTGCCGCGAATGCGGCGCGAAGGCGCGAGCGAACGGAAATGGTGCTAAATTATTTATTTTTACGGGGGTCCCCGTTGCGAATGTAATGAGCAATGGGGTGTCTTATTCGGGGTCCCCGCCGCGAACGAATGTGAGCGGTGGGGTGTTTATTTATTTCATCTTTTTGAGCTTTTCGTTTGTTATAAGGTTCTCTACATTGTAAACCAGCAGTACGCGGTCGGGCTTTGTCATAGCTACGGCACTGCTTAACATGGTGCCGTACATATTGCTTTCGTCTATATCCACTATTACAATATCAAAGTGCCTTGCCAAAAAGGGCACAAGACTGTGACCGAAGGAGTCCTTCATAACAAGCAGAGTCTCTCTATCCTCGTCAGGTTTGCTTATCTTCATGTGTACGGGCTTGCCGTGGAGGAAAGTTGTATAGGGGTCTTTGCCGTTGGCGGCGCTTAAGTCATAAAGACCGTCAAAAGCTTTGTCCGCCGCAAGGCTTAACTTAAGGGAAGAAACCTCAAAATCCTCGTCGCCCTCATAGCGGGCAAGCTGCAGCTCCTCTCCATCCATAAAGAAGAAGTTGCCGTTGCGTAGGGCGGTGCCCTTAAAGTTTTCGGTTACGGTCTCAAAGCTGAAGTCCTCCATGGCATAGGGGGTAATGCCCCAGCTTTCCATCAAAGCGGCGTAGGCGTAGTAGGCGCCCTCCACCGTCCAGTGGTGGTCGGTCTTGAAATACACCTGTTCACCGTCGGTATACCTGTTGCGGAGGGTATCAAGCAGGTTTATATAATACTTGTCGCTGATGTTTTCCGCAATAAGTGCGTGCAAATCGTCCGACCCGTCGGTGGGATAGCCCATAGCTTCTGCCTTAACATCGATACTGCGGGGCGGCAGAATTACCGCGGTGGGTATACTCTGCTTTTCGCACAGGGCGTTAAGGTTTTGTATGCTTTCCACAACGTGGGTCTTGCTGTAATACTCGGTTGCGGTATCAAAGCCTACGGCGTTAAAGCGAAGTGTGGCAAGGTCGCCGTCTTTGTAAAGAACGTTGCCGCTTACATTTCTGCCAAAAACAACCTCGTTTAAGGACTTAAGCCCCAAAAACATAGTTCTTAAGGGGAATTGGTCGCAAAAATACTCGTCAAAATCGTCGGCAAGCTTACCGTGAAGTAAATAGTCGGCGCCTACATAGTCATAGCCCGTGTTATTGTCGTGGTAGCCCTTGGTAAAGCTTGGCATTTGCTGTAGCGAGCCTACCTCTACCGGCGATGCTGTCTTGTCGGGCAACACAAAAAACGAAACGCTAAAGCCGAAAAGCAATGCTAAAAACAACACTATGGTAACAATATCCGATACTTTTGTTTTTTGGTTTTTCATTTCGGCACCTCCTTAAAAGTTCCAATACAAGAAGGGGCTGTAAGAAGAAGCCACCATATAGCTTACGCAAACAAAAAGGCCAAGAACGGGCAACACCGCCCCGACAATTCTGCCCGCTTCGGTACGGCGCACATAGGTATCCCACAGCTTTTTGGGGTAGGGCGTTGCCGCTACCGCAAACACTAACAGCGTGGGTATTGCCCGCATTGCGGTATATGCCACCGTGGGCGAGGACAGGGTGCCGCTGCCAAACATCGCCTTAAGGCAGTTAAGGCCTGCCGCGGTATCGGTATAATAGAATATAAGCCAGCCTATGGCTATAAGGAACAAGGCGTAGATATGCCTGATAACAGCGGGCAGTTTTTCCAGCGCCTTAAGCAAAAACGCCTTTTCTGCCATCAATATAACAAGGAAATAAACGCCCCAGATTATAAAGTTCCAAGAAGCGCCGTGCCAAAAGCCCGTCAGCAGCCAAACCACCGCCAAGTTGCGGTACTGCTTAAGCTTTCCTTTGCGGTTGCCGCCCAAGGGTATGTACACATACTCTCTAAACCAAGAGGAAAGAGATATGTGCCAACGGCGCCAAAACTCGGTAATGCTGCCGGATATATAGGGGTAGTCAAAGTTTTCAAGGAATGTGAAGCCAAACATTCTGCCCAAGCCGATAGCCATATCAGAGTAAGCGGAAAAGTCAAAATAAATGCGGAAGGTGTAGCAAATTACCACCATCCAGCCGCCAAGGGCGGTGCTTTCCACGGCAAGGCTTGCGTTATAGTAGTTGACCAAGCTGTCTGCCACGTCTGCAAGCAAAACCTTTTTGCACATACCTGCGCAAAAACGCCTTGCACCTGCGGCAAAATCCGCTATAGTCTCTTTGCGCTCTGTCAGCATATCGTCCACATCTCTGTAGCGCACTATAGGGCCCGCCACCAATTGGGGAAACAGGGTAACATAGGCACCGAAGGAGATGAAATTTCTTTGCACTTCGGTCTGCTTGCGGTAAAGGTCAATAGAATAGGACATTATTTGGAAGGTGTAGAAGGATATACCCAAAGGAAGCACAAAGTTAAAGGGGATATCCGAAGCAAAGGGCATGGAGTACTGACCCACCGTTTTAAGATGGGAAAGGAAGGGCAGTGCGCTTAAGTTTTCTATAAAGAAGTTTAAATACTTAAAGAACAAAAGCCATACAAGGTTAAGCGCCAAGGACAGCACAAGGTAAGCCCGCGATTTTTTTGGGGCCGTATCTCTGTATTTGGAGATAGGAAAGCCCAAAAAGAACGCCGACGCTACAGAAACCATCATTATCATTATAAATAACGGCTCTGCCCAACCGTAAAAAATAAGGCTCATTACAAAAAGCACAAGATTTTTAAAACGGCGAGGGACTGCGTAATACAGCCCCAAGGTTACGGTTAGAAAACCGAACAGAAATATTAAAGATGAAAATACCATATATTAGTCCTCAAGTGCTTTAAGCTCTTTCTCAAGTGCGTCGTCGTTATGTGTTTTGGCTTTGCCTATAACCTTTACCTCGTCACGGGTGAAGATCTTATATACTGCGGTGCCGTCACCATCCATACGCACCTTGATTTTTCCGTTAATAAAGTTACTTTCGGTTATAACGCCGGTGCCTACGGCGGTCCTTACCACCATATCGGTTCTGGGGAAGGTGGCGTACTCGCTTTCGTACACATCCTGCTCGTAGCGCAGACAGCACATAAGTCTGCCGCAGTTACCGGATATTTTAGAGGAGGAGAGGGAAAGGTTTTGCTCCTTCGCCATCTTTATTGAAACCTGTACAAAATCAGGCAAAAAGCGATTACAGCAGAAAGGCATACCGCATACGCCCAAGCCGCCAAGGAACTTCGCTTCGTCCCTTACGCCTATCTGTCTTAACTCTATGCGGGTGCGGAACACGCTTGCAAGGTCTTTTACCAGCTCTCTGAAATCCACTCTGCCGTCGGCGGTGAAATAAAAGATAAGCTTGGTGTTGTCAAAGGTGTACTCTACCTCGGTAAGATGCATAACAAGCTTGTGCTTTTTAACAAGCTCTTCCCAAACGGTGGCGGCGCGCTTTTCCAGCTCTTTGTTTTGGGCGTGCTTAACGCCGTCTGCCGCGGTAGCCTTGCGCACTACTTCCTTAAGAGGCTGTACGGTGTCTTTTTCGTTAACCATACGGTTGGGCAAGGCGACAAAGCCATACTCCTGACCCCGGGCGGTCTCCACAATAACCCCTTCGCCCATCTCAAACTGTATGCCTGCAGGTGCAAAATAATATATTTTACCCGTTTGCTTAAAGCGGATACCCACAACTTCAACGTTAGGTAGGTCGCTTTCCTCCTGTGCTGTGTCCGCCTGCTTGCTTTGCGCCTCCAGCATTATGTCCTTGGCTTCTTCAAACGCCTTCTGCTCTGCTGTTTGACGTTCTGCCACTATACCAAAGCGACCGGAGACAGCCTTTTTAGGCTCCTGCTTTTTAGGTGCCTGCTCTTGAGCGGCTTCCTCCTTATGGGGGCGATGGGCGGGACGCTTGCCGCCCTTATGCTCTGCTGTGCGGTGGGCGGGTTGATGCTTTTTCTTTTCTGCGGCAGGCGCGACCGGGGGTGTGCTCTTTTTATTCTCCACTACCTCTGCATTTGCCGCGGTCTCTTTCTTTTCGTGGTTGGGTCTGGGTCTGCCGCCATGATGGGGGCGATTGCCGTGACCGCCTCTGTGGGGACGACGGCTTCCGCCGTGGTTATTATTGTTATGTTCCTTTTTGGTTTTGTTTTCGTTTTCTGCCATAATTTATCCTTTCACTTGGGATATCCGCCTGCAAAGCTCTGTCAAGGCGGTTCCGCCGTCGGTATTTCTTCTTAATGAACGGGCGCATTCCAAAAGCGCTTCAAATATCTCGTATAAGGCGGCGCCTGTATTCTCTGCCGCGTATGCCGACGCCCGCTCTTGGGGTAATAAGGTGCTTGCGCCGCAGTTAAGCTTTGCGCACAGCACGTCTCTCGCCGCCACCGTCAGATGGTCTATTATCTGCACCAGCGACTCACGCTTTCGGGCTTGACCCAAAAACGCTGTATACAGTCCGTAGCGGGAGGTAAAGCTAAACAAGCTGTCGCACAGCTTTAGCGCCGCTTCCCTTTCCGTTCTGCCCTCTTTTTTCATAATGGCTTCGGCGCGTCCGTAGGCACCCTCTGCCATTCGCACCGCATCCTGCAGTGCCTTTTCGTCCGCCTTGGGGAATTGGGCTTTTAGGTACCTGTATACCTGCCCATCCTCTGCCGCCGATAGCCGTACCCCGCGCCCGCGAGAGCGGACGGTGGGTAAAAGAGCCTCTCTCTTTTCCGTAAGCAAAAAGAACACAGTGCCAAGGGGCGGCTCTTCAAAAACCTTAAGCAGTGCGTTTTGCGCCGCCGCGGTCATTGCGTGGGCATCCTTCAGGATGTAAACCGCTCTGTCACCCTCACCGGGGGTAAGGGTAACGCTGTGCTTTATCTCACGGACTAAATCCACCTTAAAGCTGTTGCCGTCAGGAGCATAGATGTGCAGGTCGGGGTGGTTACCCTCGCTGCATTTACGGCAGGAGGGGCAAACCCCGCAGGGCTTTTTTTCGCCTGTGCAAAGTACGGCGCGGGCTATATCCAAAGCAAAAGCCTTTTTGCCGACCCCTGCCGCGCCCTCTATAATGTAGGCGTGTGATATTATGCCCCGGTTTATCTCGGTAAGCAGTGCCGCTTTTTCGTTAGTATTAAATTCCAAAAAGCCGCACCTCCAAGTCATATACTTTGCATAAAGACCCATTTTTCCTTATACATAGTTATTATAACACAATTGTTTCTGTTTGAAAAGAGTTTTTTGACGAAATAAAAAAAATCAGAGTGGCTAAAGCCACTCTGATCAGACCGCTGACAAAGGCACAGAGCACGAAAAATAATAGAATACAGTTGCTCTAAAGTAGAAAATCCAGGGAGGACATCCCTGGATTTTCTACAATTTATTGTTTTTTTCGTTCAAAACGAACCTCGGCCCACAGTAGCAATCTACAGTTTTCGCCTCGGTTCGTCTTGTCTGTATCCTTTCTCAACGCTCTGTCAAGCTGATGACAAGGTTTGGCATCAGCTTGAATCAGAGTGGCTAAAGCCACTCTGATTTTTTGTCGGGGTCCCCAAGAAATCGTCAGATTTCTTGGGGTGATTTAAAATCGGTTTATTCAGCTTCTTCTTCCCAACCTACTACGGTGTAAGCGTCGTCGCCGCCAAACTTCTTAAGGGTGGGCAGGAAGTTTTTGCGCTCTTTGGTTATACCGGAGAGCGAGCCGGAGGAGTTGAACATTGTGCTGTAGGTGTAGAACACAAAGCCGTTGTTCTTATCCATGGTTTCAAGATACTCAAGCTGGCGCTTGGTAACATCGTCATGCTCGGAGTATTCTTTAAAGTCGCTGTTTCTCTTATCGTCTATTCTGTAAATGCCTATGCCGATAACAAGTCTTACGCTGTCGCTCTTGCAAAGATCCATCCAAGCGTTAGAGCAGATGTCAAACTTACAGGTATTTGTGGGATGCTCGAAGCCCCAATATACTTGAGGAACTATGTAGTCACAGTAGCCTTCGTAGCCGCACCAGGTGTAAACGTCTGCATAAAGAGCGGTGGTGTTGTTGTGGATGTTACCTGCGGGGGAGATACCAAACCAAAGGGTGGGGTCAACTGCGTGTACAGCGTCGAACATACCCTTAACCAAAAGGTTAACCTGCTCCAAACGGTAAACACGACGGTCGATATCCTCGTTGCCGGTAGCCATATAGTTATCCTTAACAAGGTCCCAATGGGCTTTGTCAAAGCTGTCGTCCATGGTGGGGTAGAAATAGTCGTCTATATGTACAGCGTCAACATTGTAGTTGGTACAAATTTCGGTAACGCCGTTCCAAACAAGCTCTTTGTTTTCCTGAACGCCGGGGATAAGGTACATAAGGCCGCCGCTTTCGGAAAGGTTAGAAGCTCTTTTAGTTTCGTCCTTAAACCACTGGGTAAGGGGATACTGGTCGCCGCATA
>JAZUQW010000299.1:0-2743 GCA_045605905.1 Eubacteriales bacterium | reverse complement strand
CTGTTTATGTTCTTATCAAAGGACCTTAACAAAAAGAAGGTAAGCCAGCCCATCAATGCCAAAACCACAATTATAGAGATTATGGCAATTATACGTTTTTGCTTTAAAGTTTTGTTTTTCATTATTCAGCCGTAAGAAAGCTTATGGCACGCTCTATAGCATCTTTAGAGTCATACCAAGGCTCGTTATCATATCTGTAATCAAACTTCTTGCAAAACCAAGAAACATCCTCTTTAAGTTTATCGAGGTATGCGCCCACCACTTTTGCCGCATCCGCCGCCATTTCCTCACGGTATTTTTTGTTCATTTTAACCGATGCCTCCAACAGCTTGCGGTAATGAGGCAGGCAGAAGCATTTTTTGGCGGCAAACTTGGTGCGGAACTCTTTTTCGCCTTCGTAAAGAATAGTGGCGGTATTTATCATATTATCAAAGTTAAAGGCTATACGGTCGCATATATAACAGCTTTTTTCCAAAGCCTCAATCCCCTTTTTGGGTGCAGCGCTTTTATCGCGGGCAAGAAAACCGCCGGGCTTTATGCTTTTTTTAACCTCATCCAAGTGGCTTTCCATAATAAGCCCCAAGCCAAGACGGTTTTTGCGGGTTCTTAACATATTAAAATGCTTGCCGCAAAAGCCTTTTTCGTTGGTCTGTATACGCACGTCAGGCTCCATCATTGAAGCGCCCAGTATCAGGGTCAGCTCATCCTCTTGCAGTTTTTCGTAAAGCAAGCAAAAGGGACATTTACTGCTTTGGTCATCAAAAGCCTCGTTAACGGGGATAGTATATATTTTCTCACGCATAGCCAAACCAATCCTTATGACATCATTTTACATTATTATACAATATCACCCACGATATTGCAAGTTTTTTCGGAGATTAATTTATGAAAGCGACAAAACATACAAACGGAATACTATTGACAGGCAGCGACCTTGATATATTTAAAACCTTTGACTGCGGTCAATGCTTTAGGTTTGAGCCCTTGGGCGAAAATACGGTGGCAGGCGTTGCTTTCGGAAAACGGCTGGTGCTTAAAAATACGCCCGATGGAGTTTTACTTGAAGGAGTCAGCACCGAGGAATACGAAAGTATTTGGAAAGGCTTTTTGGATATTGACAGGGATTATGACAGCATAAACCGCAGTTTTACAGAATACGAAAAGCTTAAGACGGCGGCAAAGGCGGGCTACGGCATACACATACTTAACCAAGACCCGTGGGAGGTGCTTTGCAGCTTTATAATATCCCAAAACAACAATATTCCCCGTATAAAAAAGATAATAGAAAAACTGTGCCGAATGTACGGCACAGAGATAGAGGATGGGATATACACCTTCCCCTCTCCAAGCGCATTGCTTGAGGCAGGAGAAGAGGGAGTGGCGCAAAGCGGTTGCGGGTTCCGCACAAGGTACATACTTGGTGCAGCGCAACAGGTTGAAAGCGGCGCACTTATACCCGACGAGCTGATAAAAGCGACCTATGACCAAGCGTTTTTAAGACTTACACAGCTTAAGGGCGTGGGGCCGAAGGTGGCAAACTGCGTATTGCTGTTTGGACTGAAGCACACCGAGGCTTTTCCCGTGGATGTTTGGATAAAACGGGTTATGGAAAAGTATTTTGAGCCGGATTTTGACCCCGCAGTATTCGGCAACAATGCGGGAATAGCACAGCAATACCTGTTTTATAACGAGCGGTATCAAAACAAGCTGTAATATATAAAGCTATACAGCCCCAAAACCGCTGCCACGGCAAAACAAGGCGCAAGGCAAAACAACAACTTTTTTACAAATATTTTCATTTTTATCACCCAAGGGTATTGTTCCCTTAAATATGACGGTATATACAGAAAGGCTATAGGTTATGGCAAGAAATTTTCCAACAGTTAAGATAAACGAAAAGGCAGAAGCTACGGCAAGGGCAGGTCATCCTTGGATATACGAGGACGACATAATAGCAGTAGGTGACGGAGTTATTGACGGCGAGCTTACAGATGTGCTTAACCAAAAGGGCAAGTATTTGGGCACCGGCTTTTATAACTCTGTATCTAAAATACGGGTGCGTATGGTATCTACCAATACCAACGACCGTTTTGACGAAAACTTTTGGCGCAGGCGTATAAGCTATGCCCTTGATTACCGAATGACGGTTATGGGGGCTGATTTTGGCTGTTGCCGCCTAATTTTTGGCGAAGCGGACGGTCTGCCCGGGCTTACCGTTGATTTGTTTGGCAGCGTTATTGTAAGTCAGGTAGCGTGCTTGGGTACGGATAAGGTAAAGGAAACTGTTTATAATATACTTTGGGAAGAGCTGTGCCGCCGCGGAATTACCCTTACCGTCATATACGAGCGTAATGAGCTGGCTTTGAGAGATAAGGAAGGGCTTGAACGATACAAGGGCTTTTATCGTGGCGCGGGCGACGGAATTGCATACATCACGGAAAACGGGATAAAATACAAGGTGGACTATATAGAAGGGCAAAAAACCGGCTTCTTTTTGGACCAAAAATACAACCGCGCCGCTGTTGCCCGTATAGCCAAGGGTAAAACCGTATTGGATTGCTTTACCCACACAGGCGCCTTTGCCCTTAATGCCGCCGCAGGCGGTGCCAAGCGCGTAACAGCGGTGGATGTATCGGCGGACGCCCTTGAGACCGCAAAAGGCAATGCCGCAATTAACGGTCTTACGGAGCGGATGGACTTTTTAAAAGTCGATGTGTTTGAGCTGTTTACGGAGTAAGTCGGA
>JAZUQW010000298.1:0-3171 GCA_045605905.1 Eubacteriales bacterium | reverse complement strand
TGTGCGATAATATATTGACAAATTGTTTGCAAAGTGCTACTCTACAAACAGTCTTTTTGACCAAGGGATTTTAAAAAAGGAGTTACTGAAATATGGAACTTATGTACAAAGGCAAAACAAAGGATGTTTACAAGCTTGATAACGGCAACGTATTGCTCAAATTTAAGGACGACTGTACCGGTAAAGACGGCGTTTTTGACCCCGGTGAAAACGCAGTAGGTCTTACTATTGACGGTATTGGCAAGGCTAACCTGCAAACCTCTGTTTATTATTTTGAAAAGCTTAAGGAAGCAGGCATAAAAACCCATTATGTTAGCGCCAATGTAGATGATGCTACCATGGAGGTGCTCCCCGCGACCGTTTTTGGTAATGGTTTAGAGGTTATTTGCAGACTTGTTGCAACAGGTAGTTTTATTCGCAGATATGGCGAGTATATGAAGGACGGCACCCCTCTCGAAGGCGGCTATGTTGAATGCACCTTTAAGAACGACGAAAAAGGCGACCCCCTTGTTACCTCCGAAGGCCTTGCAGCACTCGGCGTTATGAGTGAGGAGCTGTTTGCAAGCATGAAAGAACAGACCCTTAAGATAACCAAAATAGTTGCAGACGATCTCAAGTCTATCGGTCTCGATCTGTGGGACATTAAGTTTGAGTTTGGTTATAACAACGGTGAGGTTATCCTAATTGACGAGATTGCTTCAGGCAATATGCGTGTTTACAAAGGCGATACCATCGTTGAGCCCGTCGAACTTACAAAGCTTATTCTCAACAGATAAACGCAAATACAAAAGCGGAGGGTGCAACCAAGCACTCTCCGCTGATTTGATATATAAAGCCCTTATTCAAATGGTCTAACGCGCAACTCTGCACCGATGCTTTCGGCAAGAGTGGCGCATTTTTTTATATCCTCATCGGGTAATGTGGTCTCTACCACAGAAAGCACCACTTTTTTTACCCTGGGTACACAAAGACGCGCAAACTCTATAAGCCCTTCATATGCCTTTATACCGAACTCGGGCAGACACAGGGCGACATACTCCTCTGCGTTAGCGCAGTTGAGACTCACGGAGATTATGTCAACCGTTTCCTCAAACATCGGCGTAATATCTTTGCCGTTTATAAGGTTGCCGTGGCCGTTTGTGTTGATACGTATAGTTATATCGGACATCGCTTTTACGGCTTTTGCAACAGCGATGAGCGTATCTATACATTCTGTGGGCTCGCCGTAACCGCAAAACACTATCTCTTCATAATTATTTAGGTCATACTTTTTTAGGTCAGCTATGACTTCTTCTGCGGTAGGCTCACGCTCTAACCAAAGGCTATCGCTACCGTAAACACCTGCCCCGTTTTGACGGATGCAGAATTTGCAGGCATTGGAACAGCGATTGGTAAGGTTTATATAAATACCGTTTTTAACGGTGTAAGTTATGGTCACAACATTTACTCCTTAATGCCAAAAAATCGTTTTGCGTTTTCGCGGGTCAAGGTTTCAATAAACTCATAGCTTTCACCACGAAGCTCTGCAATTTTTTCTATAATATGACTTACGTACCCGCTATTGTTGCGCTTACCTCTGTGAGGAACCGGAGTAAGATACGGGCAGTCCGTTTCCACCATTATGCGGTCGTTATAGGTGGCAAGGGCCGCCTCACTCGTTTTGACATTTCCCTTAAAGGTTATGGGGCCTGAAAACGACAGATACCAACCTGCTTTTTGCAATATCTTTGCAGTCTCTGCACTGCCCGAAAAGCTATGGAAAACCCCGCGCACATTCGGATGACGCAAAACGGCATCTACACAGTCTGCATGGGCCTCCCTATCATGGATAACAACGGGGATATTCAAGCGCTCCGCCATACAGAGCTGACGCTCGAAAACCTCTTTTTGCACTTCTCTGGGTGAAAAGTCATAATGATAATCCAAACCTATTTCGCCAAGCGCCACCGCCTTGGGGTCTGCAAGCATTGCCTCAATAGCGTCAAACGCCTTGTCATCAGCGCTTTTCGCATCATGGGGATGAATACCCACAGCGCAATACATGCGTTTATATCTATGAGCAAGGGCAAGGCTGTTTTCTGAAGAGCGCACATCGCAACCGCAGTTTACCGCAGCGTAAAGCTTGCCGCTTGAAAAAAGCTCGTCAAGCACCTCATACCTGTCTTCGTCAAAGCGGCGGTCATCGTAATGAGCGTGAGTATCAAATATACCGCTCTCAATTAAACTATCAAAGCTCATAACTATCTTATACGAGTGCCGGGGGCAACTTCATCACTCAATTCTATAACGCGCACGGTTTCTTCACCGGAGGCAAGTATCATACCGCAACTTTCCACGCCCCTTAATTTAACGGGCGCAAGGTTTGCCACAAGCGCAAGAGTTTTGCCTATAAGCTCATCAGGCTTGTAAAACTTGGCTATGCCCGATACTACTTGACGTTTTCCCGCACCGTCATCCACTATAAGACGAAGTAATTTGTCGGATTTAGGTACAGGCTCACATTCCAAAACCTTGCAGGCAATAAGCTGTACTTTTGCGAAATCATCTATGCAAATTTGGGGCACTTCTTCTTTTTTTTCTTCCTTTACGGGTTGCTTTTTTGCTTCTTCTGCCGCACGCTCTGCCCCTAATTTTTCGAAAAACTCTTTCTCGTCAATACGGGCAAAAAGCACACCGTCCGGCTTAACGGTATTACCCGTTGCAAAGTACTTGAAGTCGCCTGTGGAGTCGTATTCCCTGCTCTCTCCCTCAAAGCCGTAAACTGCGGCAACTTTATCCGAGCTGTCAGGAATATAAGGATACAAAAGCACACATGCTTGGCGTATACCCTCTACCAAGTTTGCAAGCACCGTGGCAAGCTTACCCTTATCATCAGGATTCTTCGCAAGCACCCAAGGCGCGGTGTCGTCTATATATTTATTACAAGACTTGAGGAATGTAATTACGGAAGAAACAGCTTCGGAAACCTTAAGTTCTTCCATCTTTTCAGTAAATACCGCCTTGCATTCTGCGGCAGCGGCATAAAGACCTTCGTCCTTATCGGTAGCTACATCGGGTGCAGGAACAACACCGTCAAAATACTTGCTTATCATAGATGCAGTACGGCTTACAAGGTTACCGTAAATATTAGCAAGATCTGTGTTGCAGCGTGTTATCATATTTTCATAGGTT
>JAZUQW010000297.1:0-7847 GCA_045605905.1 Eubacteriales bacterium | reverse complement strand
TAAACAGAATTGACGGATAGGTATATTATGTTAAAGCATTTTGCAAAGCTCTTGCTAAAAAGCGCAGACGCTAAGCCCGAAAAGATCCACAGAAGAAAAACAACGTTTGCCGAGAATCTGGCAATAATGCGTAAACGAAAGCTTTATAAGAGCATCAAATGGAGCAAAGAACAGAAAAAAGAGTTTGATTCCTTTTGCAAATCTGTGTACGGAAAAAAAATATCTCCCCGTTGGCACAAGTTATATCAAAGCATAAATGGTATATTTGATGTGGCTTATATCCCGGAAAAAATATTTACCACAATATTAGAGCTTAACGCAAATAACTATTCTCATAGCCGCATTCTTCAGGATAAAAATTTATTACAGCTTTTGCTTAACAACAAAGTAAAAACGCCTGATACCATTGTTTTTAACAGTTACGGCAAGTTCTATAATAAAAACAGAGAGCTTATTTCTGAAGCAGAAGCCCTTAATATCGCAATCGACTGCGGCTTGAGTGTACTAAAACCAACAGTTAACAGCAGCTCGGGTAAAAATGTGGTTTTTTTGGATATTAAAAACGGAGTTGATAAAGCGACAGGCGTACCCCTTAAAGCTTTGTTTGATAAATACGGAGAGAATTTTACCTTACAAAGAAAGTTAGTTCAATGCAAAGAAATTAACGATATATATCCAAACGCCATAAACACCTTTAGGATTACCACATACGTTTTAGACGGTAAAGTATACACTTTTCCCTGCGCAATACGAATTGGTTCAGGCGGCAGCGCACTGGACAACATTCACGCAGGCGGGTATTCTGTATCCGTTTCGGACGATGGCACTTTTGGGAGATTTGCTTATAAACTCGGCAGATGCGACTGTAAAGATAAAATCGAAAAGCACCCGGATACAGGCGTGTGCTTTCATGGTTACAAAATTCCTAACTTTGAAAAAGTTATACAAACAGCAAAGCAAGCACATTCTTGTTTTGTAGGCGTTGGTTTTATATCTTGGGACATTATTCTCGACAAAGACTATATACCTGTGATTATCGAAGCTAACCTATTGGGACAAGGCAGTTGGCTACCGCAGGTAATACACGGCAAAGGCCTTTTTGGGAATAATACATCCAAAGTAATTGAATATTACTACAGGAGGTAAAAATTTAATGGCGCCAATCAGAGTTTTGCATGTGGTCGTTTCAATGGATGCAGGCGGCATAGAAACTATGCTTATGAATTATTATCGCAACATTGACAGAACTAAATTGCAATTTGACTTTATGTTGCATTGTAAGCACACAAGCCATTATGAAAGTGAAATACTTGAATTGGGTGGTAAAATTTATAAAGTGCCTTCTTATCATCCGAAAGAGTTTTTTAAATACAAAAATGCCTTAAAGGTATTCTTTGACAGCCACAAAGAGTACAAAGTGGTACATTCACATATAGGCTTTTATAGCATGTATGCATTAAAAGCCGCAAAGAATGCAGGGGTGCCTGTAAGAATAGCACATTCGCATTGCGCAAACAAATTTTGGAGATTAGATGCAACACTTCCCTTTCGCATTGTAACCCGCAGGGGGCTTAAAAAGCAGTACACTCATTTGTATGCTTGCAGTCCTGAAGCTGCAGAATACATGGTGCCGGGCAAACCTTGCAAAATTTTAAATAACGCAATAGATGTTGAGCGTTTTATATATTCTCAAAACACAAGGGACAGGATACGCGCTCAACTTGACCTTGATGGTTCATTAGTTATCGGTCATGTAGGGCGTTTCACCGCCGAAAAAAACCACAGCTTTATTTTGGATGTGTTTGCAGAAATATCAAAAAAGAATGATAAAGCAAAGCTTTTGCTAATAGGCAGCGGCAAGCTTTTTGAAGAGATGAAGGCAAAAGCACAAGCTTTGGGCATTTTTGAAAAAGTTATCTTCACGGGCGTAAGACGAGATATAGCAGACCTTATGTGCGCCATGGACGTGTTCATCTTTCCTTCAAAATTTGAGGGGTTTCCCGTCACATTAATTGAAGCGCAAAGCTCCGACCTTCCTTGCGTTGTTTCCGATACTTTTTCAAAGACAGCAATACTGTCAGATAAAGTAAAAGTTTTATCCCTTAACGAAGATGTTAATATATGGGCAGACGCTTTGTTGTCAGCCAATGCATCTTCACTTCGAAGAAACAATTATGACCTGATTACCGAAAAAGGGCTTAATATAAAAACCAATGCAAAAGAATTGCAAAATACATATTTAGAGGCATACAAACAATGAAAGATAAAACATTGCCTTTGCTTACTGTTTTTACGCCAAGCTACAACAGAGCACATCTCTTACCTCGTTGCTACGAAAGCATGAAATCGCAACAATGTAAGGATTTTATATGGATGATTGTAGATGACGGCTCTACCGACGGCACGGAAGAGTTGGTAAAAAGCTGGCAATCAGAAAACAACGGATTTGAAATTCAATACATTTATAAACCTAACGGCGGTATGCATACTGCCCATAACACGGCCTATGAAAACATAAAAACCGAATTAAACGTGTGTATAGATTCCGATGATTTGTTGGCAGACGATGCAGTTGGGAAAACACTGCGTTTTTGGAAAGAAAAAGGCAGTGATAAATATGCAGGGATTATTGCGTTAGATGCCGATTTTGACGGAAATATTATCGGTAAAGGCTTTGATGCCAATATGGCTGAAACCACCTTGGGTGGATATTACGCCGCAGGAGGTAAGGGCGATAAAAAGCTTGTTTACAGAACCGAGGTTATTACAAAATATCCTCCCTACCCTACCTTTGAAGGCGAAAAGTTTGTTTCTTTAGGCTATAAATACACCCTGTGTGATGACGAATACAAGCTTCTGGTTCTTAATGAGGTTTTATGTAATGTCGAGTATCAAACGGACGGCTCGACAAAAAATATGTACAGACAATATAGGCGCAACCCTAAAGGCTGGGCTTTTATTCGCAAGTTTAGTATGATGCGAAATCCAAGTGTTAAGCGTATGTTTGTTATCAACGTGCACTATGTTTCCAGCTGTATTTTTGCGGGAGAAAAGCATTTTATTAAAAATTCGCCTAAAAAGTTGTGGACTGTTCTTTCCTGTCCATTTGGTTTAGCTTTCAATCTTTTTATAAGAATTAAAACAAAGAAATAGCCTTTTGGAGCTTTTAAATGATTGTATATCTTTTTATAATCCTTTGGATCGTCATTGTTGGCTTTATGAGCAAAACTTACTATGTCACCGAGAAAATAGACGATCGCGAAGAAAAGCGTTGCAATTACACATACTCTATATTAATGTTTTCGGTTATTATTGTGTTTACGGGGCTTAGAAGCTCTGTAGGCGACACTTATGCATATATAAAAGCCTTTAACAATTTAGATGTGGAAAGTATATCTGTAGCCAGCATTTTTAAAAACGATAGTGGGTATCAATTGTTTAGTTCGTTTGGTTATGTAATAAAAAAGTACATCTCTAACGACCCCGCGTTTTATCTTTTTGCAATCGCGCTTATTTCCGGCACCTGCACTATGATAGGTTACAGAAGGTATTCTTGTGATTATACCTTTTCATTGGTGCTATTTATGCTTTCAGGTAAATTTGTTTGGATGATGAACGGCATCAAGCAATTTGCCGCAGCGGCAATAATGTTTATGGTAATGAAATATATTACCGCCGAAAACAAAAAGTATAGATACTTCATTTATTTGCTGATAGCTTATCTCATTCATCCCTCCGCCGTTTTGCTTTTACCCGTATATTTCATTGTTAAAGGCAAAACTTGGAGCCCTAAAATACTTGTTACGATTGCACTTGCGATTTTAGCCGTAACTTTTGTTGGTGAATTTACAAACTTTTTGGATTTTGCAACAGAAGATACGGTTTTTGACGGAAGTGTAAAACAGTTTTCTGAAGATGACGGCTCTAATATAATGCGTTTCTTCGTTGCGGCAGTCCCGCCCATATTAGCGTTTATAAAGAAAAAGGAAGTTGAAGAGATAAACTCACCTATTATAAACGTAATGATTAATATGTCCGTTATTTCAGCTTGCTGTTATCTTGTTGCCACATTTACCAGCGGAATTTTGATGGGCAGAGTTCCCATTTACTTTGAGCTTTCGGGGTTTGCTCTTATCCCTTGGTTGCTTGACAATGTTTACGAAGAAAAAGACAGGAAAGTTTTTAAGATTATTTGTATTGCCTGCTACTGCATATTTTTCTACTTTCAGGTTTGGGGATTAGAATATACCAGTGATACTTTAGGAATCTATTTATACTGACACAAAGGATATTTTTATGGTTAAAAAAATACATTATTGTTGGTTTGGCGGAGCCGAAAAAAGCAAACTTATTAAAAAATGTATAGATAGTTGGAAAAAGTATTTTCCCGATTTTGAAATAATCGAATGGAACGAAAGTAATTTTGATATTAACAGAAACCTTTACACCAAGCAAGCATACTCGGACAAAAAATATGCTTATGTTTCGGATGTTGCCAGATTTGCAGTACTTTACGAGTACGGCGGTCTTTATTTCGATACCGATGTAGAGGTAATAAAACCTTTCGACAAACTGCTTGAGGAAGAAGCTTTTTCCGCCCTTGAAACCGAAAAGTATATTGCGCCGGGTTTGGTAATGTGGTGCAAAGAGCCAGGAAACCCCATAGTGAAAGAAGGGCTTGATTATTACGACAACGCAAAATATTTGGATGAAAACGGTAATAAGCTACCCGGGACCGTATGCAGTATATTTACAGATATTATGAAAAAGCATGGTTTCAAAGAAGGCAATGACCTAAAGCGACTTGAGGGTTTTGTTATATATCCAATTGACTATTTCTGTCCCTACGATGATGCAACAGGCAAACTTACCAAAACAAAAAACACCTATGCAATACATTGGTACGCCAAAAGCTGGATGTCTAAAAAAACAGTTATAAGGGTTAAAATAACCAGAGTTGTTCATAGGATTTTTGGCATAAACAGTCTAAAATTTTTAAAACGGAGGAAGAAGTCTTGAAGCGAGTTCTTATAGCTTCTCACGGACTTGAATTAGGCGGGGCTGAAAGCAGTCTATTGGGATATCTGCACGCACTTTCAGAGAAAGTCGATGTTGCGACCGACCTGTTTTTATATAAACATTTCGGCGAATTGATGCAATACATTCCAAAAGGAATAAACCTATTACCGCAAAACGAAAAATATGCCTGCCTTGCTACACCGATAAAATCAGTTATAAAAAAGGGGCGGTTCGGTATTGCTTTTGCGAGAGCATTTGGAAAACTCAAAGCAAAACGCTTTATTAAAAAGCTGGGCGTCTTGAACACAAGAAACGCAGTGGCGTTGGAATACAGCCATAAATACACCAAAAGATTAATGCCCAAAATATCAGACACCGAATACGATTTAGCGGTAAGCTTTTTAACCCCCCACTACTTTGTGGCAGAAAAGGTCAAAGCAAAAACAAAGGTAGCATACATTCACACAGATTATACTTATATACAAGTTGACAGAATGTCAGAGCTGAAAATGTGGGGCGCTTATGATACAATTGCGGCAGTTTCGGCATCTGTTAGGGATGGCTTTGTAAAGCTTTTCCCCGAGCTTGAAAACAAGGTTTGTATAATTGAGAACATTAATCCCGAAGCGTTGATAAGGGAACGTGCCGAGCAATTCGTTCCAAATGAAATTTTAAGCGATGACGATATAAAACTTCTTTCCATAGGCAGGTTTTGTGATGCAAAGAACTTTGAAAGCATACCTAAAAAAGCCGCATTATTGAAAGCTAAAGGCGTAAATTTCAAGTGGTACATTATCGGATATGGAAACGATGAGCTTATACGCAATGCAATAACAGATACAGCCACTGAAAACGAAGTAATCATACTCGGTAAGAGGAGTAACCCTTACCCTTATATCAAGCAATGTGATATATACGCACAGCCATCCCGATATGAAGGAAAAGCTGTTACGGTACTTGAAGCGCAAATGCTTGGCAAACCGGTTATTATAAGCAATTACACAACTGCAAAATCACAACTTAATGACGGTTTTGACGGCATTATTGCACCAATGGATGACCGTGAGTTTGTAGAGACTTTATATGAGCTTGTCAGTAACGAAGATAAACGCAAAGCTTTTTCTGAAAACTGCAAGGTAAGCGACTACAGTAATAAAGGAGAAGTTGACAAGCTGTTAAGCGTAATATCAAATTAATAAGTTTTAGGCGGTAATGCAAATGACTCCAAAGCTTAGCATAATAATGCCCGTTTATAATAAAGCCCGCTATTTGTCCACTGTCCTACAGCAGATAAAAACGCAAAGTTTTTCAGAATTTGAATGTATTATAGTCGATGACGGGTCAACCGATGGTTCCGGCGAGATATGTGACAGGTTTGCTAAAGACGATAATAGATTCATTGTTATTCATAAAGAAAACGGCGGTGTATCTGCGGCACGTAACACCGGCTTGGATTTAGCAACCGGCAACTATATTTCTTTTATAGACGGTGACGACGAAATTACAACGGAATACTTAAAGGACCTTTATGATGCAGCATATAACAGCGGAGCTAAATTGGTTATTGGCGGATGTTTAAAATTTTGGGACAACAGCGGCAAAACAGTTGATACTCTATGCCCCTACGAAGGTCTTGTGGATATTGCAACCGTGTTTTCCTCCTTTGCGCAAAAGCAGTACGAAAACGGTATATACGGATATTGTTGCAACAAACTGATTGCCGCGGACGTTATTTCCGGCATTAGGTTCAACGAAAAAATCAAGCTTGCGGAGGATTTGGATTTTTATTTGTCGATTTATCCCAAACTTGAAAACATATACTTTTTGAATAAAAGCAATTACTTATACAGGCAAGAGGCAGAAAATTCTTCTGCTTTGGTTAAGGACTTTGATATAGATTATTTTGCACAGCTTAAGATTCAACATAAAATATACAATATGTTAAGTGCCGCGGACAAGCTTGATGCTGACACAAAAAAGCTTGTAACGAAGCGAATATACGATTATGTGTATTGGAGTATTTTTTATGCGCCAATATCCAAAATCGTCGACCGTTGCAAGGAGATGCAAGCGTTGGACTTACCACCATGTACAAGCCTTGACGGATATCCGTTTAAACGGCGTTGGATTTTAAAAAGATATTTTAACGGCTCATACAAAACCGTAAAATTCGCAATTAAACTGCACCGCTCACTAAAACATTAGATATGAGGATTCCTATGATAAGCGTTATTATACCCGTTTACAACGGAGAAAAATGGCTTAAAAACTGTATTGATTCATTAGCTTTACAGAATTATAAGGACTTCGAGATTTTGCTTATTAATGACGGTAGTACCGACAGCAGCGAAGCGCTTTGTGAAGAATTTGCACGGCAGCACCCGTATATAAAAGTTTTCCACAAAGAAAACGGTGGCGCCGCCTCTGCCCGTAATGTGGGGCTTAATAACGCAAAAGGTGACTATGTGGCGTTTATTGATGCGGACGATACAGTCGAACCTCTTTTTTTAGAGACACTTTATACCGCCGCAAAAGGAAACGATGCAGATATAGTTATGTGCGATTACATCAAGCACAACGCAAATGGCAGTTTCCCCTACAGCCAACCCATAAGAGGCGGTATATACAGCAAAGAACAAATATCAAAAGAGCTTTTTCCCTGCATTATTATGTTTGACAATTTAGAGTTTCCCCCTACTATTTCCAACTGTGTTTGTCTTTTTAAGCGTTCACTTTTGGAGAATTTTAAAATACGGTATCCTGAAGTTCGCTTGTGCGAAGACAGTTTTTTCGGTTCTGTGGCTTTATATAACGCCGAAAGCTTTATG
>JAZUQW010000296.1:0-2108 GCA_045605905.1 Eubacteriales bacterium | reverse complement strand
AAGAGGATTTTTGGTGTGACGATTGGGAGCTTGGCGACGGCACGGTTTGGTTAAGCAAGAGCACTGACTGCGAGATTATAAAAATTTGTCGTTAATTTAATGCAATAAATATTTTACGGCTGTTGCGTTGTAAATGCAACAGCCGCTTTTTGTCGGGGTCCCCGAGAAGTCGTCAGACTTCTTGGGGTGATTGTTCCCCGGTTGCAAACAAAGGTGATCAATGGGGTGCTTTTTGGATTAATCATTTTTCCATTGCCAACACAACCGTTATTACCGCCAACATCAGCACGCTGGAGTTAAAGCCCGTGATTATCCCCATGGTCAAGCCCACCGCACACAGAAACATTACCGCCAAAGTATTAACTGCCGTTTGGGCAGCATAGGCTACGTCTACATCGCAGTTAAGGCATAGAATACAGCGAAGCGCCTCTCCGCCGTCCAATGTTTTTGCAGGGATTATGTTAACCAACGCGTAGCATATGGATGCCCAAAAGAAAAGCTTGCCGTATATGCCGAAAACGCTTATAAGACCCAAAGGAGCAAGCAACAAATTTGCGAATATTCCGCCAAGGGATATTAAAAGCTCTTTTTTGTAGCTGTTCATTCCGCCGTAAAACATTCTGCCGCCCCACAGCTCGATATCAAAACGCTCTATGCAAGCACCGCAGGCAGCGGCAGACAAGATATGTCCCGCTTCGTGAACGAATGCGGCAAGTAACATAACGACGGTAGAGGCAACACCGTTTAGAAAGAACAAGAACAACAAGCCTATGGGTACAAGGATATTAAGCCGTAAACCCATTTTTGTGTTTTCAATATACATAAGACATTACCCTTTAATAAGATCTGTAAAACTTCGGTTTGAGGGCTCATACGCTCCGCCGGCAAAGACCTGTACGGCTTCTTCTTTAACACTGCTTTTTGTTAAATAAATGCCTACAACCAGAATCACCGCCAATGCAAAAAGCCAAAAATATCCAAGCTTGCCGCTTATTTTAAATTTACCGTTCATAAAAACTACCTCCTTACAGTAAAAATATTTTATGCACCCTGTAAATATGACATTATTAGCCCCGATTGAGGTATATAATTTTTGCGAAGGAGGCGACGGCGAGTGGAAGAAACCGTTATATACGCCGACGTATTATTTTTTATCAACTTTGTTGCTGACGGCATTTGTTTGGGGATGACAGCCCTTTTGTTGGGCAGGGCCTTTATTCCTCTGCGCTTTTTGTGCGGATGCGCTTTGGGCGGGCTGTACTCCTTGGCGGCGCTGTCTTTAAGCGATCTGCACCCCCTTTTTGCTTTGGTATGTCATGGAGCTGCCGCATCGCTTATATGCTTTGCGGCGTTTCCCCGAAAAAGCTTTCGCTATGTCGCCGCCTCTGCCGTTTGTTTTTTTGTGTGCTGTGCTTTGCTTGGGGGGTGCCTTTGGGCGGTTTACACACTTTGCGGTGCTTTTGCCTTTTATAACGGAGCCTTTTACGCAGAGTTATCTCCTGCGGCAACAATGGCGTCTGCTGTCGTAGTGGGGCTAATGCTGATGTTTTGCATAACCAAAGCAAAAGGCAAAGCAAGAGCAAAACACGGCAGTGTACGTATTTACCGCAACGGAAGGCAATGCACTCTGTTTTGTTTGGCAGACAGCGGAAATCTGCTGTGTTGTCCGTTTACCGCATTACCCGTGGTTATTTCTGCCCCGAAGCCTATTACTGCCCTTTTTAACGAAGAAGAGCTTACGCAAATAATGTCCACGCCTGCAGGAAACGGAGTGCGCCCCATACCTGTTCGAGGGATAGGAGGAAGCGTTGTTTTACCTTCTTTTGTTCCGGATAAAGCGGAAGTAAAGCCCATTGGGAAAACGAAATACGAAGAAAAGCGAATTTGCGTTGCCATTGATTTTAAAGCCCGCGCTTTTGGCGGCTGTGACGGTATCGCGCCGGCTAACATATTTTGAGAGGATAGATTTGTGAAAAACAGAAAAATTATGTCAACTGTCCTAAAGATTTTGTTAAAAGCGTTTTTTAAAGAGGACGGAGAAATTTATTACATAAACGGGCCGCAGACTCTTCCGCCCCCTTTAAGCAAGGAAGGAGAAGCGGGGCTTA
>JAZUQW010000295.1:0-2885 GCA_045605905.1 Eubacteriales bacterium | reverse complement strand
TGCCGAGGATTATTTTAAGCTTACATATTATTGCCGCGGCGACAACCCAAATATACCGCTAACCGATGATGATTTTGCGGCAATCTACTTTTCTTCGGGCACAACGGGATTTCCTAAAGCGATTTTGCATCGCCACAGAAGTCTTATGCACTCTTGTAAGGTAGAGCAGGCGCATCACGGTCAAACCAAGGATGATATTTTCCTTTGTATTCCTCCTTTGTATCACACAGGTGCAAAGATGCATTGGTTTGGTTCTTTGCTTTCCGGCGGAAAAGCGGTGCTTTTAAAGGGCACTAAACCGGAAGATGTTCTTAACGCTGTGTCTTCCGAAAAATGTACCATTGTTTGGTTGCTGGTTCCGTGGGCACAGGATATTCTTAACAGCCTTGACAGAGGCGATCTTAAGCTTGAGAATTACTGTCTTGAACAATGGCGTTTAATGCATATCGGCGCACAGCCTGTTCCTAAAAGCCTTATTACTCGTTGGCTTGAATATTTCCCAAACCATCAGTACGATACAAACTACGGCCTTTCAGAATCAATAGGTCCCGGTGCAGTACACTTGGGTGTAGAGAATGTACACAAGGTTGGCGCGATTGGCAAAGCGGGCTACGGCTGGCAGACTAAGATAGTCGACCCTGAAGGTAATGAGGTTAAGCAGGGAGATGTTGGCGAGCTAATTTTGCTGGGCGACGGTAATATGGAATGTTATTATAACGATCCCGCATCAACCGCCGCATCTTTAAAAGACGGTTGGCTTTATACCGGCGATATGGCAATGATGGATGAAGACGGCTTTATTTATCTTGTTGACCGTAAGAAAGACGTTATTATTACCGGTGGCGAAAACCTGTACCCTGTGCAGATAGAGGATTTTATTAGCGCCCATCCCGCAGTAAGAGATGTGGCAGTTATCGGTCTTCCCGATGCAAGGCTTGGCGAAATAGCAACCGCTATTATTTCCGTTAAAGAGGGTATGCGTTGCAGTGAAGTAGATATTAATGAATTCTGTGAGGGCATGCCCAGGTATAAGCGCCCACGTAAGATTATTTTTGCAGATGTTCCCCGCAATCCCACAGGTAAGATCGAAAAACCGCTGTTGCGTAAGATGTATGGCGGCGAAGGACTTGTAGCAAGCCAAAATATGTCATAAAAACAGAAAAAACAGAAATTTATAAAAAGGATGTGAACTGTATGGTCGTAATATCTGTTTTGTTGGTAGTATTTTTTGCAGTAATGGTAGGTATCGGCATATATTGCCGCAAGCACAGCACCGATGTTAACGGTTTCGTTCTCGGCGGACGCTCCGTTGGTCCTTGGTTAACCGCGTTTGCGTTTGGTACATCTTATTTTTCAGCAGTTATTTTTGTTGGCTATGCAGGCCAGTTCGGTTGGAACTTTGGTCTTGCCTCCACTTGGATAGGTCTTGGTAACGCGTTTATTGGCTCGCTTCTCGCTTGGGCGGTCCTCGGCAGACGTACAAGGGTTATGACCCAGCATTTGGGCAGTCGCACAATGCCTGACTTCTTCGGCTTAAGATATTGCTCTAAAAAGCTTAAGATCGCGGCTTCTGTTATAACTTTTGTATTCCTTATTCCTTATACCGCGTCTCTTTACAACGGTCTTTCAAGACTTTTTGCTATAGCATATCCCGATATCGATTATGCGGTATGTGTAATCGTTATGGCTGTACTTACCGGTGTATATGTAATATTTGGTGGTTATATGGCTACCGCTATCAACGATTTTATACAGGGTATAATTATGCTGTTCGGTATTGTTACCGTTATCGCCGCTGTCCTTAACGGCTACGGCGGATTCAATGCTGCAGTAACCGATCTTGCAACAGGCAGTAACGGCGGTTGGCAGTATGCTTCGTTCTTGGGCCCCGACCCCACCTTTTTGTTCTTCGTTGTAATGCTTACCTCCCTCGGTACTTGGGGGTTGCCTCAAATGGTTGGTAAATTCTATGCAATAAAAAATGAAGACGCTATCAAAAAAGGTACTATTATTTCCACCTTGTTTGCAATAATCGTTGCCGGCGGTTGTTATTTTCTCGGCGGTTTTGGCAGACTTACAAATCTCCCTACCGATGCGGCAACAGGCAAACCTGTAGGCGGTTTTGATGCTATTGTCCCTACAATGCTTTCTTCTCTTGATGATATAATCGTAGGTATAGTAATCGTTTTGGTGCTTTCTGCATCCATGTCCACTCTATCTTCTTTGGTAATGACAAGCGGTTCTACAATCACCTTGGACTTTATCGCTTCCATACGTAAGAAGCAGATGTCCGAAAAGAGTAAAATGCTTACCATCAGAAGCTTTATTGTTGTGTTTATAATTATCTCTGCGGCAATTGCTATTTTCCAATACAACACAAATAACCTTTATATTGCACAAATGATGGGTGTTTCTTGGGGTGCGTTGGCAGGTGCATTCCTTGCCCCCTTCCTCTACGGCCTGTATTGGAAAGGTGTTTCAAAAGCAGGCGTTGTGGCAAGTTTTGTTTTTGGCGTAGGGCTTGAGCTTGTTCAGCTTTGTATAACCTTAGGCTTTATCAATATCGCGGGCAACTCTGTATTAGAGTTTGTGTTCAAAAACTCTCTCTACTCCGGCGTTTTCGCAATGGTGGGCGGTTTGATTATTGTTCCCGTTGTCAGCCTTCTTACCCGTAAAGCAAAGCCCGAAGGTGTAGATAATATATTTGCATGCTATGATGCAACAAAAACTGTTGGCGTTACCGATTCATTAGGTAAATAATAACTTAATACGTCGACAAGTTTCATATTAAGCTTGTCAATAAATAGGCACAACCCGCATAGCGGGGGGGGCCTATTTTTGTTGGGGACCGGGGGATTATACGTTCAAAATGGGTTTAAGGAAAA
>JAZUQW010000294.1:0-3365 GCA_045605905.1 Eubacteriales bacterium | reverse complement strand
CAAAAAAGTGTCCCTTTTTTTATATTAAAAGGCATTGAACATAGCCACGCATTGTGTTATAATGACGTTGTTAAATAGTAACATAGCTTTTTACAGGTGGATAGATGAAGCATATTAAGGGATTCAAAAATACTCATATATTGACCGAGGACGGAATTGTAAAAACCAACCTCATTATTAAAGACGGCAAAATAGAAAAACTTGGCGATTACTACTGCGAAAGCTTGATTGAGCTTGATGAAGAAAAGATCGTTGTGCCGGGATTTATTGATCAACATATACACGGCGCTAACGGGTTTGACGTTATAGACGGAACCCAAGAAGCCTTAAGTATAATGGCGCAGGCCCTTGCCCAAGAAGGCACCACAGGTTTTTTGGCCACCACCACAACAGAAAGCCCTAACTGTATATGCAAAGCTCTGCAGGCAGTGAGAGAGTACATAAAAGCCGCACCCGATGACGGGGCCGAAATTTTAGGGGCTCATTTAGAGGGCCCGTTTATCTCAAAAGACTTTTTGGGTGCGCAGTTGCCCGAATTTGCAGTATTGCCCGATGTTAAGGCCTTTAAGTGCTATGAAGAGGCAAGCGGCGGCAACATAAAACTTGTTTCGATGGCCGTTGAAAGCGAAGGCGCAGATGACTTGGTGGAATACTTGATTTCCAAAGGGATAGTTGTTTCCATAGGCCATTCCAATGCAAAATACAACGAGGTAGCAAAGGCTGTAGCCGCAGGCGTAACGAACGTTACGCACACATACAACGCACAAAGCCCCATACATCATAGAGAGCTTGGAGTGGTTGGTTCCGCCATGCTGTTTGATGAGTTGTATTGCGAGGCGATTTGCGACGGGGTTCATCTATCTGTGCCTGCGGTTGAATTGTTGCGCAAAAACAAGCCTGATGACAAATTTGTTTTGATTACGGATTCGTTAAGAGCAAAATACCTAACCGACGGTGTTTATCCGGAACCGAGCGGTCAAGTGGTGACTGTTAAAGACGGGGAGGCACGCCTTGACGACGGCACGCTTGCAGGCAGTACCCTTAAAATGAACGTAGCGATTAAAAATATTGTGAAGTGGTTTGGCACGGATATCGTTACCGCCATCAAATACGCCACCGAAAATCCGGCAAGAAATTTGGGAATCTTTCACAGGGTAGGCAGTATCAAAGAAGGTAAGCTTGCTAACCTTGCGATTATAGACAGAGACTTAAACGTATATCAAACCGTAAGGAACGGGAAAACAATATATAACAAATAAAAAGGAGTTTACCGCTATGAAGTACAGCATAAAGCCCGTATCGGAAATGACCGTTGATGAACTTATAGGTCAAGTGATAATGGTAGGCTTACCCGCCACCGAGCTTAACAACTTTTACGCCGATTTCATAAAAGATTACAAAATAGGCAATTACATTTTGTTTTCAAGGAACTATAAAGACACCAAGCAAATGAAGTCCTTTATGAAAGAGCTTTATGAGTATACCTTGGGCATTACGGGCTCTTTCCCCTTGGTGTCTATAGACCAAGAGGGCGGTATGGTGGTAAGACTGTTTAAGGATGTTACCTTCCCTGCAAGTCCTTTGACCACCTCTGCTACTACTGTTGCCGATGCTCCCTATAAAACCGGTGCCATAATAGGTAAGGATATGCTTAAAATGGGCATTAACATAGATTTGGCACCCTGTTTAGAGATAAATGAAGAGCTTAAAAACCCCTTGGTAAACATAAGAGGCTACGGTGCCACAAAAGAAGCGGTACTTAAAAACGCGGCGGCGTTTGTACACGGTATACAAAGCAGCGGCGCTTTAAGCTGTATAAAGCATTTTCCGGGGGCAGGCTCCAGTACGAAGGATTCACATTTAGAGCTGCCCATAATAGAAGAGCCAAAAGAACAGCTTTTGAACTACAATATGTACCCGTTTGTTCACCTTTTGGAAAGCGATGCACTTATGACAAGCCACTGTTTGTATAAGTCATTTGACGAGCTTCCCTCTACCCTATCCAAGGTTCTGCTAACCGATGTTTTACGTAAACAAATAGGCTACGAAGGGCTGATAATATCCGACGGTATGGAGATGAAGGCTATAGCAGACCATTACGGCATAGGCAGAGGATGTGTAATGGCGCTTAATGCGGGATGTGATATTTTGCTTTTATGCCACGAGTACGAAGAACAAAAGGAATCCTTTGAGACTGTGAAAAAAGCTGTCGAGGACGGAGAACTTTCCATTGAATTACTTAAAGAAAAGGCAGAGCGAATAAACAAAGCAAAAGAAAAGCTGATAGAAGGCTTAAGCAAAAACTTTATTGATGACGACTATGTTATTAACGAAGAAGAACACGCTTTAATGCAAAGCATAGTTGATAATTCCTACACATTGATAAAAGGAAAAGCACCCCAAATATCTGAAAACACCCTGGTTATCTCTTCAAATGTAAGAGTGGCGAGCATTGCAGAAGATGAATTCGACGAGAGAAACCTAACAAAAGTACTAAAAAACAATTTCCCCAATAACGAGGTGTTGCAGTTTACCAAAGATGAAGGCTTTACCCAAACGGTTATGGAAAAGCTTGATAAATATGACAGCGTTTTGGTGTATTCTTATGACGCATACAACGATGACGTGCAAAAGAACACCATAAACAGTCTTTTAAAGTCGGGCAAGGAAGTTTATGTTATATCTATAAAGGGCCCTATTGACCGTCAATACTTTAACGGACTTACAAATTACGCCTGCTTATACGAATACACACCCAACAGTATTAGAACAGTTATTAAGCAATTGAAAAACGAGATAGGTTTAAACGGAAATATTCCTCAATAATTACCCCAACAACAAGGCACCTGCTTTTTTAGCAGGTGCCCAGGCTACTATCAAAGAATCTAAGTAATTAGATTTATAAAGCAAAATTATCTCCCTGCCGAGAAATCGGCAGGGAGATTTTTGCTCTATTGCAATTCGTAAAAATTTATGTTAGAATATAATTACAAAAGGAGGTATAGTAAATTATGAAAAAAATCTTATCTATTTTTCTTTGTGTAATAATATTATTATGTTTTGTAGCTTGCGGCGAGAAATCCAACACCGATAAACAATCAACCGAAGGCACAAATCAAAGCGAAAGCAATAGCACTGAGGACTCTATCACAAATACGCAATCAACTGAAAGTGCAAACCAAAACGAAACTGATAGCATCGAAAACACAGACCATAATACTGAGTCAACCGAAAGTACAAACGAAAACGGTACCAACAACCAAGAAATCGCCATTTTCAACACGAAAAACATTAAACGCATTACCTTTTACGCCTACTATGGTAGCGGTAAAGGTAGCGATGTTCCAGCCGAACACTTAGGTGAA
>JAZUQW010000293.1:0-14550 GCA_045605905.1 Eubacteriales bacterium | reverse complement strand
AATTTCAACAGTTGCGCCAGCTTCTTCAAGCTGCTTCTTGAGAGCTTCTGCTTCGTCCTTGGAAACGCCTTCCTTGATTGCCTTGGGGAGAGCGTCAACGATGTCCTTAGCTTCCTTAAGACCAACACCTGCGAGATCCTTAACGATCTTAATAACGCTGGTTCTCTTTTCGCCTGCAGCGGTGATAACAACGTCAAATTCGGTCTTTTCTTCAACGGGAGCTGCTGCAGCTGCGGGACCTGCTGCTACTGCTACGGGAGCTGCGGATACGCCAAATTCTTCTTCAAGTGCCTTTACAAGGTCAGCAAGTTCAAGAATAGTAAGTTCTTTAACCATATCAATGATAGCTTGGGATTTCTCGTTCATTTAATTTTCCTCCATATAAATATAAATAATTTTTAAGCAATAATTTTGTTATGCAGCCTTTTTACTCTGCTGCGGGAGCTTCCTCTGCGGAACCGTCCTTGTCGATAATAGCCTGCAATACGTATGCAAAGCTGTAAAGAGAGGACTGCAAAGAGCCGAGCATTCTGCCAATGAGAACTTCCTTGGAAGGAATCTCTGCCAATGCCTTAACGCCTTCAGCATCAAGCACGTTACCGTCACAGTAACCGGCCTTAAGAACGAAGTTGTCGTGGTCTTTTGCGTAGTTAGCCAATATTTTAGCTGCTACAACCTGATCGTCCATGCTGATTGCAAAAGCGGTCATGCCCTTGAGAGATTCTTTAAGTTCGCCGTAGCCAACCTCGTCACAAGCCTTACCGATAAGAGTGTTCTTAATAACGGTATATTCCACGCCTGCTTTGCGGAGTTCTGCACGAAGTTTAGTATCATCTTCAACATTAATGCCCTTGTAATCTACCAACACGCCGGAAACGGAAGACTTGATCTTTTCAACCAATGCGTCTACTATTGCCTGCTTTTGTGCTAATATTTGTGCACTTGCCATATAAGTTTTCACCTCCGATAAAAAAGTTGTATGTGAAACAAAAGCTCCCTCGCCGACAAACAGCAAGGGAGCGCATAGTTAACCTATTTGGTCAAACACAAATTGCTTCCTCGGCAGGCGGGTAATGCCCTTATTCCGTAAGCGGAACCTGCTGTCTGCGGAAAAATCTTTTATTCAGCTTTGATATTGTAACACCGTTTTTTACATTTGTCAACAGTGTTTTTAAACTTTTTCTAAAATTAACCTTCTACTCTTGCGCTGGGGTTAACCTTAACGCCGGGGCCCATTGTAGAAGCGATAACGCAGGACTTGATATACTGACCCTTGGCTGCAGCGGGTTTAGCCTTGATAATAGCGCCAAGAAGGGTATTGAAGTTTTCCTTAAGCTTGTCTTTGCCAAAGCTTACCTTGCCGATGGGGCAGTGGATAATGTTGGTCTTATCAAGTCTGTACTCAATCTTACCTGCTTTAGCTTCTTGAACAGCTTTTGCAACGTCTTGAGTAACTGTACCTGCCTTGGGGTTAGGCATCAAGCCTTTAGGACCAAGGATCTTACCCAAACGACCGATAACACCCATCATATCGGGGGTAGCAATGATTACGTCAAAGTCGAACCAGTTTTCTTTTTGGATCTTCTGTACGTAATCTTCAGCGCCTACATAATCAGAGCCTGCTTCTTCAGCTGCGGTAGCCTTGTCACCCTTAGCGAAAACGAGGGTTCTAACGGTTTTACCTGTACCGTTGGGAAGTACAACTGCGCCTCTAACCTGTTGGTCAGCGTGACGGGAGTCCAAACCCATTCTGAAGTGAACTTCTACGGTTTCGTCGAATTTAGCTTTAGCGATATCGCAAACGATGCCAAGAGCTTCTTCGCTTTCATAAATCTTTGCCTTTTCAAAAGCCTTAAGGCTTTCTACGTACTTCTTACCTTTTTTCATTTCAGCACCCTCCCTTAGTCAACTACGGTTACGCCCATAGAGCGAGCTGTACCGGCGATCATGCTCATAGCGGTTTCAATGGATGCCGCGTTAAGGTCGGGCATCTTGGTTTCTGCAATCTTGCGAACCTGTTCCTTGGTTATTTGAGCAACCTTGGTCTTGTTGGGAGTGCCGGAAGCGGTTTCGATACCGCAAGCCTTCTTTATAAGAACTGCTGCAGGGGGAGTCTTTGTGATGAAAGAGAAGGAACGGTCAGCGTATACTGTGATAACAACAGGAATGATAAGACCTATATCGTTCTTTGTTCTTTCGTTAAACTCCTTTGTAAACATAGGGATAGCAACACCGTACTGACCCAAAGCAGGACCGATGGGGGGTTGAGGAGTTGCTTTACCTGCGGGAATTTGAAGTTTGATATAACCTATAATCTTCTTTGCCATATTCTACACCTCCGTGGTAATCGTAATCGGGAGCTTGGCGGCTCCCTCCCACATTTGTTTTGAGGCAATAAGCCTATTAATTTTAAAATAAACGTTTTGTTAAAGATGCGATAAGCGCAAGACGGGCGGTATTGTTCCGCAACCGAATTACTGCTCTATCACTTCTACCTGGTTGGTTTCAAGCTCTACCTTTGTTTCTCTGCCAAAGAGAGAAGCAGAAACCGTAACCTTCTTTTTATCGTCAGTGATTTCCTCAACCACGCCGATAAAGCCTGCAAGAGGACCGCTGCATATCTTAACGCTGTCGCCAACGGCATAGTTAACTTCGATAACGCGAACCTCAACACCCAAAGCCTCAACTTCCGCATCGGAAAGAGGAGTGGGGCTGGACCCGGGGCCTACGAAGCCGGTAACGCCCGACGTATTGCGAACGATATGCCAGGTTTCGGGATTCATAACCATTTTTACAAGAACATAGCAGGGGAAAAGCTTTCTTTCCACCTCTTTAGGGGTTTCGCTTTCCGCGCTGATTTCGGAAACCATTTCGGTAGGTATCCGTATATCCTGTATAAGGTCTGAAATACCGCGGTTTTCTATAATCTTTTCAAGGTTGGTCGCAACCTTGTTTTCGTACCCCGAATATGTGTGAACCACATACCAAAGCGGAGTATCTTCATGCGCTATATTCATTACAAACCCTGTCCTTTTATATCAGCCAAAGAACGAGTGCGTTAAGGCCAACATCCAACAAGCCGATAACGCCTGCGCATACCAAAAGGCAAACTATAACAACGATAGTGCTCTTAATGGTAAATTCCTTGGAAGCCCAAACTATCTTTTTAAGTTCGCTCTTATAATCTTTAAAGAACTTTTTAAGCCAATTACCGAACTTGTTTTCTCTCTTAATGCAGATAAAGCATACAACAACAAAGATAACGAGGATAGCAAGGAACACTACCAACGCGGTAGGAAATTCGCTTTCTTCGGGAGCATTGGTGTTGTTTTTGTTTGTCCCTGTGGTTGTGTTGGAAGAAGTGTTCTTGTCTTCAGACTCTTCGGTCGCATCGCTGTTTTCAACAACTGCATCGCTGTTTTCACCAACTGCATCGCTATTTTCAACAACTGCATCGCTATTTTCAACAACTGCATCGCTGTTTTCAACAACTGCATCGCTGTTTTCAACAACTGCATCGCTGTTTTCAACAACTGCGTCGTTGGATTCACCGGCTGCGTCTTCGGAAACAACTTCTTCTGATGCGTTGCCGCCTTCAGCGTCAACGCTTTCAACTACAACGTTGCTGATTTCAACTTCTTCACTGCTTTCTGCAGCAGAAGCGGAAACGACACTAAAGGAAAGAACGGTAAGCAGGGAAAGTAACAGCGCGAGAACGCTAAATGTTTTTCTCATAATCAATTCTCCTTACTTGCTTTCCTTGTGAGCAGTGCGCTTTTTGCAGAATTTGCAGTACTTTTTGAGCTCGAGTCTGTCGGGATCGTTTTTCTTGTTCTTCATGCTCTCGTAGTTTCTCTGCTTGCATTCACTACAAACAAACGTGATTTTTACTCTCATTTCGGCACCTCCATTATTTGTTACCTTCCTCTTTACGGTAAGGTTCGTCCCTCCAAAAAGGCACGAAAAAAAAGACCTTCCGCAGAGGTAAAGCAATTATACCACTGCTTAAGGTCTTTTGTCAAGTGCTTTTTTTGTAAAATTTTGTTTTTTTGTGAAAATATAAGGTTTACACAGTCTCTTTTTGTTGTCGGGGTCCCCGAGAAGTCGTCAGACTTCTTGGGGTGATTTTGTCTTGTTTTCGGGAACGGTGGAAGCGGTTTCTATCTCCGTTAGCTCCTTTATCCCCTCGCGATTTGCCTCCTCAACGGCGCGGGCAGCCTCTTTTTGTTCTTTAAACCTTTTTACCATTGCCGAGTATTTTACAAGCAACGCACCTGCCACAAGCAAGGTTGCGGAATGTACAATCACCCCTGCCAAGTTAAGCCAATATGATTTGCCCATTGGTAAAACCGTGTTATACAAAGTGCGGGCACCGTCGGAAAGTGCCTTGATTCCTTCAAAATCGCCAAGACTGCCTCTTATAATATAAAGCACAGGCATAGCCACTGCAACTATAACGCAATTGCGGGCGAACATATAAGAACCTCTATCAAAGGCGAAGCCGTAACGAAGCGAGTCACGCAGGTTACAGCAAACAAGTCTTTCGAAGCGTTTAAACAGGAAAACACAGTATGCCACCGCAAGCGCCAACAGTGCGGGAACGACCGCCCACATACCGGCGCCCTTTATAGTGCGCACCAGATCCTCTTGATTGGTAAGCAAGAGCTGTTGGGCAAACATACCGCAACCGATAAAGGCGGCAAAAAACGCCATCATTACCGCAACTGCTATAGTCTCTATAATACCGAGCCAAGCCATAAAGCCCATGCCGTGCTTACCGCCGGTGGCAAAAACTATCCACAGACAAACCGCCATAACCGCCCGCTCTGCCACAAGGAATGCGTTTATGGGCAAAAGATACGGCCTAAATCCGGTAAGAATGGCAGATGATGTCATAAGCAACGCCAAAATCAGCATTGCATTTGAATGAGCAAAGCGTGCCATACGCCGTTTAAAGCTTTTTTCTGTTGGTTTATGAACATTGCCTACGGCGAAATCCGCATTAACTTGCTTTAAGCCTTGCTGTACAGCGTTGGCCACGCGGGTGTTGCCGTGTTGATTTTGCGGAGCATTATTCATTGCATATATCTCCAATATTATTATATAGAAAGAATCAGCCTTCCATCATGTCTATGCGGCGCTGATGTCTGCCGCCCTCAAAGGGGGTAGAAACAAACAGCTTTGCCAAGGATACAGCCTGTTCTTCCGTAAGCACTCTGCCGCCCAAGCAAAGCACGTTTGCGTTGTTGTGACGACGGGTCATCTCTGCGGAGAAGGCATCAGAAAGCACTGCCGCGCGAATACCTTTTTGCTTGTTTGCAGTCATAGACATACCTATACCGGTGCCGCAGCAAAGGATACCAAGCTCTGCCGCACCGCTTTGAATCTTTGCACAAAGCGCCTTGGCAAAAACGGGATAATCCACTGATGTTTCGGCGTTATCGGTGCCTAAATCCTCAACAGTATATCCATCGGCTGTAAGACTTTTGATTATCTCTTGCTTAATATTGTATCCGCCATGGTCTGCAGCTATAACTATTCTCATTTTTCATTCTCCTTTTTTAAACGTTCTTCTCGCTCTCTTTCTGCTTGAGGCTTTCTCAAATATATGGGAGCAAGGGTGGCGGCAGAAAGCGTTGCCCCTTTTTCCCAAAGCTTTGCCGCGCAAACCGCAACGGATAGCGCGTTTTGGTATCTTTCGCTTGGGGAGGGCGGAACCACTACCCCATCGCCACCGTGCAGGCTTTGGTAAAGAGCGGCACCGTCGCCGCAGATATAAACCTTGCCGTAGGCTTCAATCTCTGCCGAAAGCTCTTCGGCGGAGACAGCCCTATCCTCGGTAATACGAACAAGCACGCCGTTTTCTCTGCGAAACATAGCGTTGTAGAAAACACCGCGGCGAGCATCCATTAAAGGACATATTACGCCGTCAGCGCCTATATTTTCCGCCAATGCTTCCAAAGCGGAAACCGCCGCCGTGGGGCGACCGTCAAAGGCAAGACCCTTGACAGCGGAAACACCTATGCGCACCCCTGTAAAAGAGCCGGGGCCTGCAGAAACACCGAAAAGCTGTACATCGCCAACGGTCTTGCCCAACGCGGAAAGAGCGCTGTCTATAAGAGGAAACAGAGTTTCGCTATGGGTAAGTCCGCTGTGTACCGTCACAAGTGAGTGTTTTTTAATTTGACCGTCTTCGTATATTGCCGCCGCCGCAGTTGCGGTAACGGCACTTGTATCAATTGCCAAAATCAGCATAGATGCGTCTTCCGTTTTCTCCGTCCTTTTCTATGCGCACTTTTTTGCGGTCGGGAGGGAGCAGGTCGTCAAAAAGCTCACTCCATTCGGTAACTATGATGCCGCCTCGATCGAAATAGTCATAAAAGGCAACGGAGTACAGATCCTCCTCATCCTTAATTCTGTAAAAATCAAAATGGTACACGGAGTATTCTTTACCGCGGTACTCATTGACGATGGCAAAGGTAGGGCTGTGCACCAAGCGCACACAGTCGGGCAGCAGTTGCTTAACCAAGCCTCTGACAAAGGCGGTTTTGCCTGCGCCCATTTGACCGTACAACGCCAAGGTGTCTCCTGCTTTTAAAGACTTTGCCAGCTCAAAAGCGATGGCCTCGGTCTCTGCCTCGTTTTGGGAATAATAGCTTTTTTCAGCCATAACTTCTCCTTAAAACAGACCGTCTATAAATCCGTTTTCGTCCACATCGATTGCTTCTGCAGCGGGCTTTTTGGGCAAACCGGGCATGGTCATAATAGGGCCTGCAAGGGCAACCACAAAGCCGGCGCCTGCGGAAACGCGAACTTCTTTTATTGAAATGCGGTGACCTGTAGGTGCGCCAAGCTTGGCGGGGTCATCGGAAATACTGTATTGGGTCTTTGCTACGCACACAGGCAAATTACCGTAGCCAAGTGCCTCTATCTCTGCAATGGCGGAGGTTGCGGCGGGGCTGAAATCAACGCCCTCTGCACGGTAAACACGCTTGGAAAGTGCTATAAGCTTATCCCTTATGGAATATTCATCGGGATAGCTGAAGTTAAGGGTAGAAGGCTCTTCACAAGCATCACAAACAGCCTGTGCCAGCTCGGTTGCGCCCTTGCCGCCTTCGGCAAAACCGCGGGCTTCAACAGCTTTAACGCCTTTTTCTTTACAGTATTCCTTTACAACGTCGATTTCTGCTTGGGTATCTGCATAGAAATGGTTTATGGCCACAACAACAGGCATACCGAAAGCTTTAAGAGAATCTATATGGGCGCCAAGGTTGCAAATGCCTTTTTTAAGCGCATCTATATTTTCTTCCTTAAGCGCATCCTTTGCAACGCCACCGTTGTATTTAAGAGCGCGGATAGTAGCAACAAGAACTATCGCAGAAGGACGAAGACCCGAAACGCGGCATTTGATATCCAAGAACTTTTCCGCACCAAGGTCCGAGCCGAAGCCGGCCTCGGTTATGCAGTAATCCGCCATCTTAAGTGCAAGCTTTGTTGCCTTAACGGAGTTACAGCCATGGGCGATGTTGGCGAAGGGACCGCCGTGGATGATACAGGGAGTGTTCTCCAAGGTCTGTACCAAGTTAGGCTTAAGCGCCTCTTTAAGCAATGCGGTCATTGCGCCCTGTGCATTAAGGTCGCGGCAATAAACGGGGCTTCCGTCATATTTATAAGCAACAAGAATGTTGCCCAAACGCTTTTTAAGGTCTGCCAAATCCTCTGCCAAGCAAAGAACTGCCATAATTTCGGAGGCAACGGTTATCATAAACCCGTCCTCGCGGGTTACGCCGTCTGCCTTGCCACCCAAGCCGATAACGATACTGCGAAGTGCGCGGTCGTTCATATCCATAACGCGCTTGAAGATTACGCGCTTGGGATTTATACCAAGGCTGTTGCCCTGTTGAAGGTGGTTGTCCAGCATTGCGCAAAGAAGATTGTTTGCACTGGTTATTGCGTGGAAGTCACCCGTAAAATGGAGGTTTATATCCTCCATAGGCACTACTTGGGAATATCCGCCGCCTGCCGCGCCGCCCTTTACACCGAAAACGGGGCCAAGAGAAGGCTCACGCAGGGCAATAATAGCCTTTTTGCCGATATGCTCCATAGCCTGACCGATACTAACCGTAGTGGTAGTCTTGCCCTCACCTGCGGGGGTGGGGCTAATGGCGGTAACAAGCACCAACTTACCGTCGGGACGGTCTGCAAAGGCTTTTTCCACATCATCGGAAAGCTTTGCCTTGTATTTGCCGTAAAGCTCTAAAGCATCGGGGTCTATTCCCAATCGGGAAGCTACTTGAGTAATGGGCAACATCCTTGCCTGTCTTGCGATTTGGACATCCGTAAGCATAAAAACATACCTCTTTATTTTGTAATTTTATCTATTAGCCCGTTGCCTTTTGTTGCAACGGATACATTCAAAAGCTGTTCTACGGTCTCACCTATAAGCGAAAAGCTTTTACCCTCGCCCAAGTCGGCGGGGACTATGCCCTCTCCGTAGATTAAAAGGGGTGTGTACTCCCTTGTGTGGTCGGTATGACCGTAGCCGGGGTCACAACCGTGGTCGCCGCTTATCATAAGCACGTCATCGGGGCGCATATTGGAGACAAAGTCGCCAAGCCAACCATCAAACTCCATAACCGCGGCGGCATAGCCCGCAACATCGCGACGATGACCGTAAAGCATATCAAAATCCACAAGGTTTACAAAGTACAAACCGCCAAAATCCTCTGCTTGGATGCGGCTTGTAAGCTCCATCCCCTCTTTGTTGCCCTTGGTCTTATATGCGGCTGTAATACCGCTGCCTGCAAAGATATCGTTTATCTTACCCACCGCAATAACCTGCAAGCCTTTTTCGCTTATTCGGTTAAGAGTGGTGGCACAGGGTGGCGCAAGGGCGTAATCTTTACGGCGAGAGGTGCGCACAAAATTGTCCACCGCACCCGTAAACGGTCTTGCAATGACCCTACCAACGCCGTGCTTTCCCTTAAGTAGCTTGCGGGCAACGGCGCAGTACTCGTAAAGCTCCTCCACCGGGATGACATCTTCATGGGCGGCTATTTGAAAAACGCTGTCCGCCGAAGTGTAAACTATAAGCTTGCCGGTGTTTATATGCTCCTCACCGTAATCCTTTATAACCTCGGTGCCGGAATAAGGCTTGTTACACAGCACCTCTTTACCCGTAAGGGCGGTGAATGCCTGTATAACCTCGTCGGGGAAGCCGTTTGGATAGGTTGGCAAAGGGCTTTCTGAAACTATACCGCAGATCTCCCAATGGCCTATAATGGTGTCCTTGCCTTTAGAGCTTTCTGCCAATCTGCAGTAAGCGGCCCGAGGTGCTTCCACACCGCCGCCTACACCCAATATGTTAAACAGCCCAAGGGATTTCATATTAGGCACATCAAAACCCGGAAATCGGCGTAAAGAAGCAAGGGTATTTGCGCCGGCGTCGCCGTAAAGAGCAGCATCGGGCATGGCACCTATTCCAAGGCTGTCAAGTATTATAAGGAAAATGCGTTTTGTTGTCATTTGCAAAATCATCCCCCGATTTTCATAATAACAGATATTTTTTATTTTGTCAATGCCCACCACGCTTTTCCAGTTTAGCCTTGACAAGTATACAATAATAATGTATAATATGCACGGGTTGCAGTAGCGACCCTAAAAAATATTTTTTACAAGAGGAGAGAATTTTTATGAAAAAGTTTTTAAGCATTATCCTTGCAGTACTTATGGTAGCATCTCTGTTTGTACTTGCTTCCTGCGGTAAGGACGAAGAAAAAGAAGGCGAAAGCGCAAAAAAGGTTGCTGTAGGCACTCAAAACGGCACCACCGGCTTTTTCTACATGAACGGTGACGCAAGTTGGGGCTTTGAAGGCTTTAAGAACATTGACGTTAAGGGCTATGAAAACGGCGGCCTTGCTATGAAGGATCTTATGGCGGGCAACATTAAGTACGTTGTTATCGACGGCGACGTTGCAAGAGAGCTTGTTGAAGCTAACAAGGGCACCAAGATAGTTCCCCACGCGCTTACTACCGAGTCTTACGGCGTAGCAGTTGACAAGAAACAGCCCGAGCTGCTTTCTCAAATCAATACCGTTCTTGCAGAAAATGAAGACGCTGTACAGGCTATATTTGACAAATATGCAGAAGTAAATGACGACAACTCCCAAGCATGGGAAGGCTCAACAATCCCCGCAGGCAAGGTTGATGCTGACAAGGCAGACAAGCAGCTTGTTGTTGCTACCAATGCAGCATTTGCTCCCTTTGAATTTAAGGTTGGTAACGAATTTGCAGGTATTGATATGGAAATCGCAAAGCTTATTGCCGATGCGCTTGAAATGGAGCTTGTAATTGTTGATATGGAATTTGACTCTATCACCGCCGCTCTCGGTACCGGCAGCATTGATATCGGTTTGGCAGCAATGACCATCAACCCCGCCCGTGAAAAGGTTGTTTCTTTCAGCACTCCCTACTACACCGAGGCTTACCAGATCGTTATCTGCAAAGAGGACGACACCACCTTTGACGAATGCAAGAGCAGCGAAGACGTTATTGCTGAACTTAAAAAGCTTGGCAAATAAGCTATATACGCAAAAATAATGGTACAAAAATCCTTGTATAATATTTGCACTTACAAGGGAATTAAGTGAGGAGAGGAAGTTGTTATGAAAAGAATATTCAGCACAATTGCACTTTTACTCTCCTTGCTTAACGTGCTTTCCCTTGGTGCTTTCTCCATTTCCGCCGCAGAAGAAGTTAATGAAACCCAAGAAGAGTTTGTAACAGAAATCGTAACTGTCTCTACCCCTGCAGCAGAAAACGCTAACGTTAGCTTTGTTACCGAATATCCGCGGCAGGTCAAAGAAGGCGATATCTTTACCGTTACCTACGCTTATGCAGGTTACGATTTCACCGCAACAGGTGTAAACTCCTGGTGCTTCGAGCATGATATCGATACTTCTTTGGTGGTTCTTTCCGGCAAGGAAAAGACCGACGACTATATGTCTGTGACCGAAGCTGAAGTTTATGCTGTCAGAGGCATACAAACCGCTTGGGTAGACACTGCAAACTTGGGTAACGGCCCCGCAAAGACCGCCTGCATTCCCAGCACCGAAAGCGCAACAGCCCACTATCTTATCGGTGCGGCTCAATCTGATGCAAGTCACGACGCAGGCGTATACACCTCTCTTATAGTTGACGTTAACTATCTGGCAGTTTCTGCAGGTACAGCTACTTTCACAACCATAAATGTAGAGCTTGCAGACAACTCCTTCGAATACTACTACACTTTCACCCCCGAATTGTTCTCTATTGAAATTATCGGCGAGGACGCTGATGAGCTTTCTGAAGAAGTGTCTGATGTTGTTGTGGAATCCTCCGAGGAAGCAACCGACGTTGTTGTGGAATCCTCCGAGGAAGGCTCCGAACCTGTAGAGGAATCCGATGAAGAATCCTGCGACAGTGTTGAGGGTTCAGAAGACAGCGCCGATATTGTTGCGCCTTTTGAAGAGAGCGAAAGCGCCGAAGAAGTATCTGAAGAACCTGACGGTGGCGGAAACACCTTCCCCGGCGGAATCTCCAAACCGAAACCGCAAGAGCCCAAGCCTTATGTGGAACCTACCGCATGGGATCTTTTCTACGAAAAGTTTATAACCTACGACGGTTGGGAAACTGTTGTGGACGGTCTTATAACAACGCTGAAAATAGCGCTGTTGGGTCTTTTGATCGGTATAGTTTTGGGTACACTTATTGCGGCGGCAAAGGTTATACCAAAAACAAATATCTTAATTAAAATTTTGTCCGTAATCTGTGACATCTATGTGGCGCTCTTCCGTGGAACCCCTATAGTTGTACAGCTACTTATAGGCTATTTTGTTCTCTTCCCTGCTTTGGGTGTACAAATCGAGGCCCTTACTGCAGCTATTGCCATTTTCGGTATGAACAGTGGTGCTTACATATCCGAAATAATGCGTAGCGGTATACAGTCCGTTGACGGCGGTCAGCTTGAAGCGGCAAGGGCGGTTGGCCTTAGCTTTAGCGTTTCTATGATCAAGGTCGTTATCCCGCAGGCTATAAAGAACATATTGCCCACTCTTGGCAACGAGTTTATTGTGCTTATTAAAGAGACCTCTGTTGCCAGCTTTATAACCGTAGTTGACCTTACAAAAGCTTTTAAAGATATTGCAAGCTCTAACTACGAGTACATTATTCCCTATCTTATGCTCGCTTTAGTATACCTTGTTTTGGTAATGATAATTACCCTTGGTATCAAGCTGTTGGAAAGGAGGTTGGCGAAAGTTGATAGAGGTCGTTAACCTAAAAAAAGTTTACGGCAAGCTTACCGTCCTGGACAACATAAACGAAAAGATTGCAGAAGGCGAAAAAGTAGCCATTATCGGCCCTTCCGGTAGCGGCAAAAGCACCTTTTTGCGTTGCCTTAACTGTTTGGAGGACCCGACGGCGGGCTCTATACTCTTTGAGGGCAAAGATCTTGCCGACCTGCGCGTTAACATTAACTTAAGCCGCCGCCACATAGGCATGGTTTTTCAACAGTTTAACCTGTTTAACAACAAGTCGGTGCTTAACAACATAGCAATGGCACCCATCCTTGTGGCAAAGGAAGAACGCAGAAGGATACTGCGCCACAATCTGTGGGCAGACATTTGCAACCTTTTCAGCAAGCAAAAGCGAAAAAAGTTGAAAGCACGCAGTAAAAGCGAAATAAAAGAGGAAGCCTATGACAACGCCATGCGCCTGCTTAAGCGCATAGGCTTGGAGGATAAGGCAAACAGTTATCCTTCCACCTTATCCGGCGGTCAAAAGCAACGCATAGCAATAGTGCGCGCTTTGGCGATGAACCCCAAGGTAATGCTGTTTGACGAGCCCACAAGCGCCCTTGACCCGGAGATGGTTGGCGAGGTGCTTGACCTTATTAAGCAGGTTGCCAACGAAGGGATGACTATGGTAATAGTGACCCACGAAATGGGCTTTGCCCGCGAGGTTGCGGATAGGGTTTTGTTTATGGACAAGGGGCAAATCATTGAACAGGGCTCTCCCGACAAGCTGTTTAATCAGCCACAGCATCCGAGACTTGTGGAGTTTTTGTCTAAAGTATTGTAATTACCCCCAAATAAAAATGCGCCCCTTTTTGGGGCGCAAGCTTTTTGTCGGGGTCCCCAAGAAATCGTCAGATTTCTTGGGGTGATTTATCTGAATAAGGAGTCTTTTATGAAAAAGTACTTTTTCTTGCTTATCGTTTTTATGATGATGGCATCATTTTGTTTTAGCGCCTGCGGCGAGGATCCCAAGGACGACTGGGATAAGGAGATGGAAAACCTTCCGCCTGATGTAAACGATAAACTTTACGGAGACGACCACGAGTTATCATCTTATCAAAAGGGAGAGTAACTGTACAATGAAGCTTTCGCTTATAAAAGACAATGACATAAACGAAGAGATAGTGCAAAAAGTTGTATTTGAAAACGTAGAGGATAAAAGCGGTGAACAGGGCGACTGCATGCTGGTGCTTGGCGGAATGTGCCCTCTTATAGACCGCGTACCAAAGGCGGCAGAACTGTACAGTCAAGGATTGTGCGACCGCGCAGTATTTTCCGGCGGTGTGTATTGGGATACGGTATACGGCAGGATGACCGAGGCGGACAGTATGGCAAAGCTTGCTATAGAGCTTGGTATGCCTGCAGAAAAGGTGATATGCGACAACCTTGCCACTACCACCGAAGAGAATATGGTCTGCGGCGCTTTTGCTATGGGGCGCGCCATAGGATATGAGAAAACAAAACGCATACTGCTTATAACCTCGCTTTATCATATGAAGCGCAGTAAGCTTATAGCCGACCTGTACCTGCCCCCATATATGGAAAGTCTTTGCTGTCCCGCTTATGGGTATATAACCCCGGACGATTGGCAAAACGACAGCGAAAAACGCCGCAAGGTAATACGTGAGGTGAGTATGACTCGCTTGCTTATAGAGCAAGGCTTTATACCGGACATAGATGTTTAAGGAGATAAAAGATGTTAATACGACAAGAACGCCCCGAAGATTTTGATATAATAGACCAAATACACGACAAAGCTTTTGGCCACGATTGGGAAAGCAAGCTGATACGCAACCTGCGCACCGAGGAGGGCTATGACCCTACTTTGTCTTTGGTTGCAGAGCACGAGGGACAAGTTATAGGGCACATACTGTTCAGCCGCGTAACAATAGAGTCCCCCATAGGCAGCGCCCCCGCCCTTATTTTGGCGCCGTTGGCAGTGTTTAAGGAATACCGTGGCATAAAGGCGGGTACCATGTTAGTAAGCGAGGGCATAAGAATTGCAAAAGAGCGCGGCGAAAAAATAATGTTGGTGTACGGTCACAGGTTTTACGAGCGCTTTGGCTTTACCCTTGCCCACGAGAAAGGCATATTCCGCCCCAACCCCATAAAGGGAGAGCTGGTGCGTATATTGGAGATTGAGCCTAACGCCGCTGACGGTGTAATGGGCGTTATAAAATATCCCGTGTCCTTCCGCCCGTTAATAGAAGAATGG
>JAZUQW010000292.1:0-8551 GCA_045605905.1 Eubacteriales bacterium | reverse complement strand
CAAACGCCATGGCGGCGGCGGCAATTACCGTTTTGCCGCAGCCTACATCCCCCTGTACCATGCGGCACATGGGAACCTCTCGGCACAGGTCAGCAAACACCTCTTTCACTACTCGCTCTTGAGCATCGGTCAAAGGAAAAGGCAGGGAAGTAAAAAACTTGCCGATGCCCGTATCCTTATAGCTCATGGCAGGGGCAAGTCCCCTGTCCACCGAGCCCCTCACTCTGCGCAGTGCCAACTGAAACAGAATAAGCTCTTCAAACGCCAAACTGCGCTTTGCTTTTTCCACTTCTGCCCTGTCCGTAGGGAAGTGAAGCGCCCGCAGGGCACAGCTCCTTTCCATAAAGCCTTGTGCCTCCAACAGCTCTTGGGGCAAGGGGCTGACTTCCTCATCGATACATTCCGCCACCGACTTAAGCAAGCGGCGCAAAAGCTGTTGATTTACGCCCTTTGTCAAGGGATACACCGGCAACACGCCGGGCAATTCATCGCTGTATGGCTCTATCTCCGGCGCGCTTATCTGAAAAGAATAGCCGTAACGCTCAACCTTTCCCCAAACTCTAAACTTACGCCCCGCCACAAGGGATTTCTCCAACCAAGGCTGATTAAAAAAGGTAAGAGTGGCAGTACCGCTTTGGTCGCAGGCGTTAACCTTTACATAGCTTATGCTTTTGTTGCCGTAGCGCAACGAAGGCGCAGAGCATATCGTCAGCACCGTTGCGCAAAGCTCACCCAAGGGCGCATCCGCCAAGGAATATACCTCGTCCCTGTACTCATAGCGCCTTGGAAAAAATTCAATTAGGTCGCCTGCGGTAACAAGCCCAAGCTTTGCCAGCTTGTTGCCTGTGGCTTCACCTACGCCTTTTATAAAGCGAAGGGGCGTATCCCTGTTAACAGCCATCGTTTATCCTCTTTTTAAAGTGTTATGTGTCTGTATTCTATGCCAAGCTCCTTAAGTGCTGCTTCTTCTCTGCCGCTGCAACTGCTTATTATAAGCTGATGCCCGCTTTCGCAAAGCATCTTAAGCATACGCTTAAGCCTTGGCGGGTCTATATGTGCAAAGGCATCGTCAAAAATAAAGGGCAGTTTTTTGTTCTCATACAGCAGGTCTGCAAGTGCCATTCGCAGACATATGTACACGCCGTCGCGGGCGCCGCGGCTTAAGTGTTCACCGCTTTTCTGACCAAAGGCACTGTCGCAGCTTAAGGCAAGCTTGGTGTCAAGCTCCAAGCTTACGTGGGCACCTTCGGTAAGGGCGGAAAAATACCCGCCCGCTATGCTTGCCAATCGGGGAGATATGGATGCCTTCATCTCGTCCCCCGCCGCCGCAAGCTCCTCTAAAGCTATGGAGAGGGCGTCGTATCTGTTCTTGGCTTTTTTAAGCTCGCTTTGGGTATAAGAAAGCTCCTCTGCTGTGGAAAGCGGGTCGTGGCGCAGCGCCTTTATGGCGGCTATGCGCTGGTTTATTTGAGCAAGCTTATCCTTATACATGGATATGCGCTGAACCGCCGCCTTCTTTTCCATCTCTAACTGGGCTTTAGGCTTTTCGGGCTTAACCGCGCCTTCTGCCAACGCCGTTAACGCGTATATGTCGTGTCTGCCGTCAAACACCTCCAATGCGGTGGCGGCACTTTTCGCTTCCGCCTTAAGGGCTTCGGACTCTATATGCTGTTTAAGCAAGGTGCTTATGGCGGCATCACCGTCGGTACCTCGGGCACCGTATTCCTCAAGGGCGGCATCAAAGTCGGCGCTTGCTTTTTCTTCCGCAGACTTTGCCTCTTCAAGTCCTTCCATTGCCGCCGCCGTTCTTGCGGCGTTAAGCTTAAACAGCTCTGCCTTTGCCGCGCCCTGTTCCTCTGCCGCCTTAAGCTCTGCCATGTTTTTAAAGCCTGCCGAGCTTAATGCGCTGTTCTTCGCAAACAGCGTCGCAAGGGTCGCGCCAACAAAACACGCCGCGGCTATGAGTATGGGGTTGAACCACTGCTCAAGGGCGGGCAACAGCTTTGCGGTGATTGTTGCAATTATAAGCACTACCGCAAGCACCCCAAAAATCATACTCGCTGTTTTAAGCTTTCCGTGCTTTTTGCGAGCCTTTTCCGCACGCAACAGAGCGTCTGTGCAGTTGTCGCTTTTTGTTGCGGCAAGTTCGTTGTATTCCGCTTCTTTGTCTATCCTTTTATCCCTCGCCTTGTCCAAGGCTGACTTTAGCCCTTGTAAACGCTCTATCTCCCCAAGGTCGGGGCTGTTTGTCTCTGCAGCCGCAGCTTTGCGCTGTGCCTCCTCCGCAAGTCGGCATCTCTCGTTTAACAAAAGCAGGGCTTCGTATTTTTCGCAGTTCTTCAGCGCCGCTTCTGCTATAGCATCTTCTTCTGTTCTGCGTGCTATCTCCTCTTCGGTTTTAAAAGCGTCTCCTTCTAACACAGCAAGTTCGGCGGCGGCAATCTGTTCTGCCCGCAATTTTTCCGCAAGACGGGCACTTTCGGTCTCTAAAGTATATATTTTTCCGCTGCCTGCTGTTCTGCCCTTAAGGGCGTTCTTGTGCTTGGTCAGCAACTTTTCCGCCTTTTCTTCGCTTATTTGCTCATCGGCGGAAAAAACCAAGTTTTGCAGTCTGTCTGCCAGCTCGGTATCCTTGCTTTTCGGCGGCTCTGCTGTGGAAAGAAACAAAGTCTTTTCAAAAATATCACAGCCTACCCCAAACAACTGCTCACCAAAATCCTCACTGTATACGGCGGCGCCTGTTGTCGCATCCGTGCACAGGGCGGTCTCCTTATTGCCAACTACACTGCGCTCTATCCTTATGCGCCTGTCACCCTCAAGAGTCAGCGCCCCCGATGCCGCCGCACCCGACCAGGGCATATACATTTTTTTGGGGTTGTCGCTTATACTTTGACTTTTGCCTTTAAAGCCGTAAAGAGCAAAGCGTATAAACGCCGCAAGGGTAGTCTTGCCCCCTTCGTTGGGGGCGGTTATTAGGTTTACCTTTGGGTCAAGCTCTATATCTTTTTCCTTAAGCTTGCCAAAAGCGGCTATGTTTATACGTTCTATTTTAAGGTCGCTTTTCACCCTTTTACACCTCCGTGGGGTCTCTGCCGTCAAGGGCGGCAAGCCCCGCCTTTAAGGCGGCAACGCACAGCTCTCGCTGTGGGTCATCCTCTTCAAGCGCTTCTATGCGCTTGCTCATTCGGCGGAAAAACGCACCCCGCAGGGTGTTTTCCTGCTCTATCTCCGTCATATCGGGCGCAGGTACGCTTTTGTCCTTTATTTCTATGTAGTCAGGGTCCGAGCCGCCTGTGGAAAACATATCCGCGCTGATAAAAAACGGGGTCTTGGGTCTGCCCGTCAGCACTACCCTTATACGCATACCACCGTAGGATTTTATGGCATCGCGAATGGCGTCGGTCACCTGTAAGCGGCTTTCCATTCCGCTTATATCCACCTCAACCGTTTCGTAACGACGCACCGACAAAGAAAAATGCGCAAGCTCTGCTTTCCCCTTGCTGACGGTGCCGTAAAGCCCGCCCTTGTCGCCTGTCTCGTCAAAGCCTCTGCCTTCTATGCATCCGCTGTAGGCAAAATGCACGCCGTTTCTTTCCAATACTCCGCTTGCCTTGTGGATGTGTCCCAAGGCTATGTAATCAAAGGGCAAAAGCCCTATTTCTTCCTTCCTGATGGGGCCGTAGGGACTGTTTTCTACCCCTAAATCTCCGTGGCACACAAGTATGTTTATCTTGTCCTCACGCAGGGGCGGATACCCTACAACAGGACTGTCACCACACTCTTTTGCGGTAAAGCCCACGCCGTAAACGTCAACGCCCAAGTCGTCCAGCTCCACACGGCTTTTCTCCTTAAACACGTGGACGTTAGATGGCAGTACCCCCTTGGCATAAAACGAGCCATCTGTAAAAGGGTCGTGGTTGCCCGGTGCGATAAAAAACCGACACTCGGGGTAAGAGGCGAATTTTTCTGCCAAAAACTCTACTGTGTCGGGGCTGACAAAGCTGCCGTCGAATAAGTCACCCGCTATAAAAAACAGTTGTACGCCTCTGTTCTTTGCGGAAAGCACCGCCTTGGCAAAGGCGCTTCTTAATCCGTTTTTACAGCTTGCCGCCTCTGCGGCATCCATCCCCGAAAAGGGTGCGTCCAAATGCAGATCCGCTATATGAAAAATCTTTACGCCGCTCATAAATAAGCCACGCTCCTTTTTACAAAGTTATAAACGCCGCCATTGTGCCCCGCATAACACCACTGCGTCGGTGGGAAAAATAACGGTCGGTGCCGCATATACTGCACTCGCCGCCGTCGGCAATGTTTTCCTCTTTAAGTCCCGACTCTTCCAAAGCGGCACAAACCGCGCCCTGCAGGTCAAGATACAAGCCGCCGTCCCGCTTTGCAAAAAAGCGGGTGTTGGCGTTGTCGGCGCTTTTGAAGGTTTCGTAAAGCTCCTCGCCAACCTTGTAGCAACAGCTACGGGCAGAGGGACCCACCGCCGCAACCATACAGCTTGTTTCGGCACCTATGGCGCACATCGCCGCCACCGTCTTTGCGGCTATCTTATCCAAGGTGCCGCGCCAGCCCGAATGACAGGCACCGCAAACACCGTTTTTACCATCGTACAACAAAAGGGTAACGCAATCCGCCCCGCGGACCGAAAGCAAAACCCCTTTCTCACGGCACACCAAGCCATCCACCCCTTCATCAAAGGGCGGCTTTAAAAGCCCTGTGCCGCAATGCTCCTTGCCCACCTGCTTAACGGTACTGCTGTGAGTCTGATAACTGCGGCAGATGTCTTCAAGCTCCATGCCGAAATACGATGCCGCAATACGGTGGTTTTCCAGCACATTCTCCCACCTGTCAGGTGGCTCACCCGCGCCTGCGGCAAAATTAAAACTACTGTAAACACCGGTGCTTACACCGCCGTCTTTGGCAGTGAATATATGCTTTGCTCCCGCCCTTGTCAAGGTAGGGCTTGTAAGATGTGCAAAGGGGGTAAGGGTATAGTTAAACTGTTCTTTCAAAACAAAAATCGCTCCTAATCGGTACTGCCAAAGCCGCCGTTGCGGGTGGCTGTGGCTGTGTCGTCCTCGGTTATCCCGTAGGGCGTAAATATCCCTTGTGCTATGGCGGTGCCGCCGCTTAAGGTTACCGAGCTTTCGCCGCCGTTGACCAGCTTTATCATAATATGCCCTTCGTTATCCGAAAAACAATAATCGCCGTCTATAACGCCAACCGTGTTGGCAAGCCGTACCCCCAGCTTAAAGCCCAAGCCGCTGCGGGGGTATATCAAAAGCGCCCAGCCTTCTTTCATAAACGCGCGTATGCCCGTTTTAACCACCGCACTGCCCCCTGCGGGCAAAAATACGTCTGCAGGCGCAAAAAAGTCATAACCTGCGGAATGTGCGGTCGCGCGCCTGGGCAGTTTTATGCAGTCATAGTCCGCTGCTGCCTGTACGCCTGCATCTTTTACGTATTGCTCAAGGCTGATTTTTTCAAAACGTGCCACTTTTTCCACGTTATGCACCTCCTTAATTACACAGCTTAATTTTAACATCACACACACCCTTTTGTCAATACAGCAAAGGCTTGACAAATCACGCAAAATATATATAATGATATTAATAAGGATATTTGTGCCTTTATGCAGGCATTAATTTACTGAAAGGTTTGGTGTAATACTTTGGGTAAAAGAATATTTTGTAGTTTATTTGTTTTGATTATACTTATGTCCTCGGTCTTTTCTGTTACTGCTTCTGCGGTGGGCGGTATGGCTACTGTTGAAGAAATGAGCAAAAAAACAAAGGCAAAGGTCTTTGATGGTGAGCTTATGGACCTTAACTATCGTGAATATGGGTCCCCCGGTATAACCACAGCCGATGATTCTGTTAAAGCTACTCTTGTTTTGTATTTCCACGATATCGGCGGCGAGGGTAGCGATAACATTTCCCAATTGCAGGAAAACAGCATTATAAGCAATCTTTTGTCTTTAGAGACGGATAAGCTTTGTCAAAAGCACCCCTATGTTTTGATTGCACCTCAATGTCCCGCCGGCAAGAATTGGACAAGCACCACAGGCAGTGACTATAAGTTTTCTCCTAACGGCACCGATGTAATCAAAACTGTTAAAAAACTGGTAGAAGATGTATGCTCGCGCAATTATGACGGAGTTGTTCCCATAGACGCTAACCGTATAGTTGTTATAGGTGTTGGCAACGGTGCTACCGCCGCTTATGACTATTTTTGCAGAAATTCCGGCACTGTATCCCGAATAATGACCGTTGGCGGCTTTGGCGATGCGGCAGAAATCGCAAAGGACGAGCGTATAAACAAAAAGGCTATAAGAATTGTTGCCCCCAAAGGTGATAAGGTAGTTTATGAAAACGCCATGGCTATAAAGGCCGGCATCGAGGCAAGCTCTGTTAACAATAATTTTGAGTTTTTTGAATACGACGGCGGTCTTGATAACGCAATAAGTCAAGCTTTGGCTTATGAAGAGCCTTCTGTGGCTATTTGGGCTATAGACGAAAATAACACCACAAACACCTTTTCAATAACCTTATCCGGTGGCGGTAAGGGCGGCAGAATAAGTGCTGACCCCCTTAATGTAGGCTATAAGGGCTCTACCAATATTACCGTTACCGAAAACAGCGGCTATAAGCTTAAAAGCTTTAAGATTAACGGCACAGCCGTTTCCGTAAGCAAGCTGACAAAGGGAACCAATGCAGGAAGCTATAAGTATACCGTAAAAGATATTACAAAGGATACCCGTATAGAGGTAGAGTTTACTGCTGTGGAAAGCTCCGGCGGCAGATTTAACGCTCTTATAGAAAAGGTAATAAGCTGGTGCGGCTGGCTTTCGATAATTATGTTTGGCGTTGCTATAGTCGTACACGCAATATATTGGTACGAAAACTCTTTGAAAAAAGCCGATAAAACAGACAAGCAGGGGCAGTAACCCAATGCTGCAAAAAGTATTATTGATGCTTGTCACCCTGGGGCTGTGTTGTGCTTTAATTGCTTGCGGCAGTCCTTCAATGGATGAGACTGAAGATGCCCCTTTGGCGTCGGTAAGCGAGGAAGCTTTCACCGCTACAGACGAAACAAGCAAGCAAGAAAAACCTAAAGACCAAGCAGAGGCACTGCTTTGCAACGCCGCCGCAACACTTTTGGCGGCAGATGCACAGGTTATAGATATGTTTGCAAACCAAGCATTGGCGCCCTATGCCAAGGGGCTTGAGCAGACAGAGTACGGCTATGCCGTAAGCGACAACTATTATTCTTTGCGCGACGATTGCGCGTATAAAAAGTTTTCCGCAATAACGCAGTTGCTTGCCTCGGTCTACAGCGAGGAAAGCGGAGTTGCGGAGGAGTATTTAAACAACTATCCCCGTTTTGGTAATCCTGTTTTTCGTCAAAACTATCTGGGCGGAACCGAGCTTTGCTATACCTACAACGCAGGCTTTGATACCGATTTTACCGGTGCGGATATTGCCTATTTGGGACAGACCCACGTAGGCGAGTACCGATTTCAATACAGCAAGGGCGGCAGTATTTATACCTTCGGTATGGTTAATACCGAGGGCGGATATCGCCTTACCGACAGTATGCTGTTTGTTTGGGAAAAATTAGCCCTCAAGCCTTCCACCGACCTTATTACCGAAGGCGTTGGCAGTGCCGTAACGCTTACGGGGGACTGCCTGTGGATAAATGTGTTTGTAACGGATTCCCACAGTGCTTGGGATGAGGATGCCATAGCATCGATTAAGGATATGGTAGTCACGGCCGGGGACTATATTATAGGTCAAGCACAGGTCTTCGGCGTGCAGGATTTACGTTTTAGCTATATTTGGGCAGATGCAAATCTCAACGTGGCGGCACCTCACTACAGCAATGGCGCAGATTGGGCAGAGACGGCTTTTGCCGCAAGCACCTACGGTAGCTATGACGGCTACGTAAAAAGCCTGATACCCGCAGGCTTTGACGGAAACTACAGCATAATGTTCCATTTTAACAAGCAAGGCCGCAGTTTTTGCGTACCTTGTGACAGCTATTCTGCCGAAAGCGGGCAGTACACAAACGAGTTTTGTGCCATGTTTTACAGTTTGTCCGATGACAGCGGCTATTTTGCCTGCCCTGCGTTGTATATGCATGAGTTTTTGCATACCTACGGGGCAATAGACTTGTACGAAGAGGCTTTAACTTCAAAGGGTAACGCTTTGGCGGCGGTGTATTTTGATAAGGATATTATGCGTTACGAGCCCTTGGATATAGAAAAATGCAACATCGGCCCCCTTACGGCAAAGCTTTTGGGTTGGTCGCAAGCTTTAGACTCACAATTAAAGGCTTTTTTAAAGGAACGTGTTTAAAATTATATAAAAGAAAAGAGTGGTCAAAATGAGCTTAAAGTACAAAAGAGTGCTGCTTAAACTTTCCGGTGAGGCACTTTCTGCTCCCGACGGCATTTTGGACGGCGAATTTACAACCAAAGTTTGCTCCGCTATAAAGGAATGTGCCGATATAGGTGCAGAAATAGCTATAGATATTGGCGGTGGCA
>JAZUQW010000291.1:0-4132 GCA_045605905.1 Eubacteriales bacterium | reverse complement strand
AGTTTTTCCAAAGCCAACATCCCCGCAAAGCAAACGCTCCATCGGTGTTTGACTTTCCATATCGCTTTTTATCTCTTTTGCCGCTATAAGCTGGCCTTCTGTTTCAGGATATTCAAACATCGCCTCAAACTCTTCCTGCATTTCATCGTCCGGATAGCAGGAAAAACCAATGCTCTGCCTGCGCGCGCTGTACAGCTTGAGTAATTCTTTGGCAATATCTTTTGCCGCCGCCTTTGCGCGGGTTTTGGCACGGTGCCATTCTGTGCCGCCAAGACGGTGTACTTTGACGGTCTCGGTATTGCCTATAAATTTGCTTACGGAATCAAGCTGACTGCAAGGTACATAAAGACTGTCGCCCGCCGCATAAGAAATTTTTATATAATCCTTTGCAACGCCCTCTGTAATCATATTGTGCAAGCCTTCAAACCTACCGATGCCGTGGTTTACGTGTACAACATAATCACCAATATTAAGGTCGGCGTATGTTGAAAGCTTTTCGCTTTTTACTTCACCAAAATTACGCCTTTTAACAGCATGCCTAACCGCCGCCTCTTCTGCCACCAAAGCAAAACCTGCACCGGGAACTTCAAATCCTTTTACGTTACCCGAAATGCAAGACGCAACGGCTATTTGTCCTTTATATAGCTTGTCTTTGAACTCGTATGCATAGATTCCTTTTTCCGCAAAAACAGCAAGAGCATTCTTTTTGCCCTGCTCACTGCGTGCAATATAAAGCACGCGCTGATCAGCAGCCAAAAGTGCAGAAAACTCTTCAGCCAAAAGTTCCGCATTTAAACCGGCAGTACTATTATGCTTAGTTGTGATATTAGCATAGCTTTTATAATCGTCGGTTGTTCCCGTTGTAATAAAAGCATCATATACAACAGCGTTTTTTATTATGCGACATTTTAATTCTTTGTCAGATAAACAGCAAAGGGCCGTTTCAAAATCAGAAATGCCGCTGTCAGTAAGCCTCTCAAGCATCTGACATTGTTCCCAATAATAGGCACGGGCGCGCTCATAAACACGGTGGCTGTCTTTTACTGAAAACATACAGCCATCCGCATAATCTAGCATGGTGGCGCTTGTTTCAAACAAAAGCTTGTGGTATTTATGAGGACAAAGAATAACGCCGTTAGCCACAATAGCCTCACGCTCTTTGTTTAAAATAGCAGCATTTGCGGAATTAAGCTGTGAAGAAGACAGTTTGTTTTCGATATACTCAAGTACGGCTGAAATTTTATCTGAAGGGAAAAGATTTTCCGTCGCAGGCAACACGGTAACTGAATCTATATTATCAATTCTTCGCTGACTTAAAACATCAAAATGACCTATCAAATCAATTTCGTCATCAAAAAAGTCTATCCTTACAGGATTTGTTTCCCCGGCAGAAAAGACATCAAGTATTCCTCCGCGCAAAGAATACTGTCCTGCACCTTCAACAAACTCCGCTCTACTATAGCCCATAAGAGAAAGCTGTTCACAAAGACTACCCAGGTCGGCTTTACCACCCTGTTTAAAGGTTAGAACACGACTGATAAGCAAATCGGGCGTTATAGTGTATTGCATAAGTGCATCGGGCACAGTAATAATTGCATCATAATCATCGGTAAGCATTGCATACAACACCGAGATTCTGTTATGCTCCCATTCTCTGGAATATGTCTCAACAGTATCGTATAAAATACTACCTGCGGGGTAAAACAAGACTTTATCAAAATAAAAGTTCAGCTCTTTTTGAAGTTCTATCCCCTGCTTTTCATCTGCCACTACTATAATTGGCTTTTTATTAGTATCATACGATGCTGTAGCAACAAAAGCAGACAAGGCACTGTCACACACTCCGTTAACAAGCGCAGGAAGCTCTCCTGCAGATACAGAGCGCAACAGCGCCGAAAAGTCTTTATCTTTTTTTATTGACTCGTTAATAATTTTCATTTAACAGACCTGTTACATTCGTTCAAAGCTGCGTCGTTCTTACCACTGACCAAAAGCTCAATAGTCTTAAATATATCTGCATTGCGACTTTCTATGAGTTTTGCATCTTCCGCAGACGGCACGCCCAAAACCCAATCCGCAAGATCGTAATCGGTAGAGGGCTTTTCTCCAACGCCCACCTTAATTCTCGGGTAAGCTTCAGTTCCCAAATGGTCATTTATGGATTTTAATCCGTTATGACCGCCCGCGCTGCCCTTCATCCTCAAACGCAACGCGCCGCAGGGTAACGAAACATCGTCACATATAACAACAATATTTTCAGGCGCTAACTTATAAAAGCGCGCAACTGCGCCCACAGCTTGTCCGCTGTTGTTCATATATGTTTGGGGCTTTACTAACAATACGTTTTTGTTACCTATCTTACACTTTTCTGTTAATGCCGAAAATTTTAATTTTTTAAGATTAACAGAACACTTGTTTGCAATATAATCTATAGAATTAAATCCCACATTATGTCTCGTTTTATCATACTGACTGCCGGGATTACCAAGACCTATTACAGCAAAGTCAATGCTGCTCTTTTTAAATGGGGAAAAAACATTCATAATGATACCTCATCAAACAGAAAAAATATACTTATTAATAATATAACCTCATATAAAGGATTTGTCAACCTGCATTTTTAAAGCAAATTTGTTAAAAACAGTCAAAATACAGATTACAAATTTATTAATAATTTTTATACAAAAGGTATAGCGTTTTGTAAAATTATATGATATAATGACTTGGAAATAGTCTTTCGATACTAATACTAAAAATTGGAGGATTTTATGGTAAAGAAATACGTTTATCAGTTTAGTGAAGGCAACGGCAAAATGAGAGAGATCTTGGGTGGCAAAGGTGCCAATCTTGCAGAGATGACAAATTTGGGTCTTCCTGTTCCCCAAGGCTTTACAGTTTCTACAGAAGCTTGCACCCGTTATTATGATGACGGTGAAGTGATCGCCGATGATATTATTGCCGAAATCGAAGAACACATCGCTAAACTGGAAGCATTAACAGGCAAAAAATTCGGTGACAAAGATAACCCTCTTCTCGTTTCTGTTCGTTCCGGTGCGAGAGCGTCTATGCCCGGCATGATGGATACAATTCTCAATTTAGGACTTAACGAAGAGGTTGTCGAAGCACGCGCAATAAAGTCCGGCAACCCTCGTTGGGCGTGGGACTGTTACAGAAGATTTATACAAATGTTTTCCGACGTTGTTATGGAAGTCGGCAAAAAGTATTTCGAAGAGCTAATTGACAAAATGAAAGAAGAAAAAGGCGTCACACAGGACGTTGACCTTACTGCTGACAACCTTCGTGAATTAGCAAATCAATTTAAGGCTGAATACAAGGCAAAGATTGGCGATGACTTCCCATCCGATCCTCGAGTTCAACTTAAAGCTGCAGTTAAAGCAGTATTCCGTTCTTGGAACAATGACAGAGCAAACGTATATCGCCGCCAAAACGATATACCCTATTCTTGGGGTACAGCTGTAAATGTACAGGAAATGGTATTTGGTAATATGGGCAATACTTCCGGTACAGGCGTTGCTTTCACTCGCGACCCCGCAACCGGCGAGAAAAAGCTTATGGGTGAGTTTCTTATGAACGCGCAGGGTGAAGACGTTGTTGCAGGCGTTCGCACACCTCAAAAAATAGACCAATTAAAAGAAGTAATGCCCGAAGTATATGAGCAGTTTGTTGATATTTGTAACAAACTTGAAGATCATTACAGAGATATGCAGGATATGGAGTTTACCATTGAAGATAAGAAGCTCTTTATGTTGCAAACAAGAAACGGTAAACGTACAGCACAAGCGGCACTTAAGATCGCCTGCGATTTAGTTGACGAAGGTATGATCAGCGAAAAACAAGCGGTTGCTATGATCGACCCCAGAAACCTTGATACGCTTTTGCACCCTCAATTCGATGTTAAAGCTCTTAAAGAGGCAAAATATATTAGCAAGGCACTTGGCGCTTCTCCCGGTGCTGCTTGCGGCAAGATAGTATTTACTGCTGACGATGCTAAAGCTTGGGCAGAAAAAGGCGAAAAAGTTATTCTTGTTCGCTTGGAAACCTCTCCCGAAGATATCGAAGGTATGATGGCAGCACAGGGTATTCTTACCGTTCGCGGCGGTATGACCTCCCA
>JAZUQW010000290.1:0-7900 GCA_045605905.1 Eubacteriales bacterium | reverse complement strand
AAGCCGTGTTCTTTGGTTATGGCATTTTCTCTTGCCTTGCGGTCAAGGTCGGGATAAAGCGCCTCCAGCTCATCAGTAGTGATAAAATACGGCTCTATGGGGATTTGGGTATTGATATCGGGGAACATTTCCTTAAGGTCGTTATGCGCCACGTAAATGGCAAAGCATATCTTTTTTACGGTATCCTTGAGATACTCCACGGTGCGCTGTTCACGGAATATGACTTTTTCCCAATCCCATTGGTCAACATAAACGGAGTGGAGGTTATCCAGCTCCTCATCCCTACGGATGGCGTTCATGTCTGTATACAAGCCCTCGCCGGGAAGAAAACCGTAGCGCCAAAGGGCAAGCCTTTTCCACTTTGCAAGGGAGTGAACCACAACTGCATCCTTGCCGGTATACGGCACATCAAAGCACACTGCCCGTTCTACACCATTAAGGTCATCGTTGATGCCTGTATCGGGGCTTACAAACAGGGGCGCGGAAACGCGCTGCAAGTTAAGCGCGGCTGCCAAGCGGTCCTCGAATATACGTTTAAGGGCGCCGATGGCATATTGGGTGTCGTGCAGATTTAGGGTGCTTTTATATCCTTTTGGAATAAATGATTTCATAATAACGCATTACTCCATAGTTACATTTTTGCAAGAGCCTTTTCTATTTCTGCGGCTTTCTCGGTAAACTTTTGCAGTTTTTCTTTTTCCGCATCCACAAGCTTTTGAGGTGCGCGTTCCACAAAGGATGCGTTTTCGAGCTTACCTTTTGCGCGCGCTATTTCGGATTTTACGGTTTCAAGCTCTTTGGTAAGACGTTCCTTTTCTGCCGCCATATCCACAAGCTCTTCCATGGGAAGATAGAGTACAGCGTCAAAGGTTATCGCCTGAACCATGCCCTCACCATCGAAGCCTTCGCTTACAAGCTCTACTTCCGAAGCGGAGGCAAGCTTTTCGAAAAACACACTGCCTGCGCCGAACAGATCCGCTTTGTCGGTCTTAATATAAACCTTTGCCTTGCGGGAGGGGGGAACGTTAAGCTCTGCCCTGCGGTTACGAAGCACCTTTATAGCCTCGATAAGCGCGCCCATGCCCTGCTCTTCTGCGGCAAAGGAAAGCTCTTCCTTATACACGGGGAAGTCGGCTATCATAATGCTTTCGCCGCTGTGAGGCAAGGTTTGCCAAATCTCTTCGGTGATGAAGGGCATAAAGGGATGCATAAGCTTCATTGCGCCGGAGAGAACATAAACCAGGGTGTGCTGTGCGGTCTTGCCGCTTTCGGATTCTTTATCGTTAAGACGCGCCTTTACAAGCTCGATATACCAATCGCAAAAAACATCCCAGAGGAAGTCATAAAGCTTTGCAACAGCGACGCCAAGCTCGAAATTATCAAGATTATCTCTAACATCCTTAACAAGTGTGTTGTACTTGCTGATTATCCACTTATCCTCAAGGGCAAGCTTGGATACATCTATAGAATCGGGGGAATGTTCTTCCGTAAGGTTCATCAAAACAAAGCGGGCAGCGTTCCACAGCTTGTTGGCAAAGTTACGGGATGCCTCTACCTTCTTATCGGTAAAGCGCATATCGTTTCCGGGGCTGTTACCCGTTGCCAAGGTAAAGCGGAGCGCATCTGCACCGTAGGTATCGATTATCTCCAAGGGGTCTATGCCGTTGCCGAGAGACTTGGACATTTTTCTGCCCAGCTCGTCCCTTACAAGGCCGTGGATAAGCACCGTGCTAAAGGGCGCTTTGCCTGTATACTCAAGACCGGAGAAAATCATGCGGGAAACCCAGAAAGTTATAATATCGTAGCCTGTTACCAAGGTAGATGTGGGGTAGAAGCGCTTAAGGTCCTCGGTGTCCTCGGGCCAACCCAAGGTGGAGAAGGGCCAAAGAGCAGAGCTGAACCAAGTATCCAAGGTGTCGGGGTCTTGACGCATAGCCTTGCCGCACTTGGGGCAGGTAGCGCTGTCTTCTTTGGTTACCACAAGCTCGCCACAATCGTCACAGTAGAACGCGGGTATACGGTGACCCCACCAAAGCTGACGGGAGATACACCAATCCCTGATGTTTTCCATCCAATTGAAATAAAGCTTATCAAAACGCTCCGGCACAAACTTAATTTCGCCGCTTCTTACGGCTTCGATAGCGGGTGCGGCAAGAGGCTTCATCTTAACGAACCACTGAAGAGACGCTCTGGGCTCGATAGTGGTGCCGCAACGGTAGCAAGTGCCAACGTTGTGGGGATGGTCCTCTACTCTAACAAGGAAGCCCTGTTCTTCCAAATCCTTAACAATGGCTTTTCTTGCGGCGAATCTATCCATACCTGCATAGGCGGGATAATCCTCGGTTATGCGGGCATCGTCAGTCATAACATTAATTATTTCAAGGTCGTGACGGGCACCAACCTCGAAGTCGTTGGGGTCGTGGGCGGGGGTGATCTTAACAACGCCTGTACCAAAATCGGGCTCTACATACTCATCGGCAATAACGGGTATTTCTCTGCCAACCAAGGGGAGAATAAGAGTCTTACCGATAATGTCCTTATAACGCTCGTCATTGGGGTTTACCGCAACGGCGGTATCACCAAGCATTGTTTCGGGGCGGGTAGTTGCCAGCTCAAGATATCCGCTGCCATCCTTAAAGGGATAGCGCAAATGCCAGAAATGACCTGCTTGGTCTTCATATTCAACCTCTGCATCGGAGATGGATGTAAGACAGTGAGGGCACCAATTGATTATGCGCAGACCTCTGTATATAAGTCCTTTTTTGTAAAGGGTAACAAACACCTCTTTAACAGCTTTAGAGCAGCCCTCGTCCATAGTGAAGCGTTTTCTGCTCCAATCGCAGGAAGAGCCCATTTTTTTAAGCTGTTCTATAATGCGGTTGCCGTATTTATCGTTCCAATCCCAAGCGCGTTCAAGAAAGCCTTCTCTGCCGATATCGTCTTTGCTTACGCCTTCCTTACGCATAGCCTCAACGATTTTAGCCTCAGTTGCTATGGAAGCGTGGTCAGTACCGGGAAGCCACAGTGTGTCATAGCCGCACATACGCTTGTAGCGGATAAGAATATCCTGCAGGGTGTTATCCAAAGCGTGGCCCATATGAAGCTGGCCTGTGATATTTGGCGGAGGTATAACTATTGTATAGCTTTCGTTACCCTTGCGGTTAGGTGCAAAGAAGCCGCCCTCGCTCCAAAAAGCGTACAGCCTGTCCTCTACCGCCTTGGGATCATATTTCTTTTCAAGTTGCTTTTGCATATCTAATATATTCCTTTCGAATAATATTAATATCTGTCTTCTTTAATGGTATTCATAACCAAACCCGTTTTAAGCTTGGGATAGAAATAGGTGGATTTTTGAGGCATTTTGCCACCGGAGAGAGAAACGCTCTTTATCTCGCCTATCTTTGTGGGGTTAAGGATAAACGCCGCTGTGCTTTCACCGCTGTTTACGCTGTCAACAGCCTCGGAAACGTGGCGGGTGTAACGCAGATTAAGCTGACGCGCCATATTCTCCTTATCTATACCAAGGCGTTGCTCCAAAACGCGGTCGTGAAGTACGGAAACATCCAAAGCGGAAAGACCGCCGTCATCCACATCGGGAAGCTGACCCTTAAACACCAAAAGGGTAAAGCCATCGCCGCCCATATAAAGGCCGTATGCCTTGCGATCGCTGTAGCGGGCAAGCACAGATGGAGCAAGCTTAACGTTGGGATATTCTTCTATTTCAAAATCCTCTGCCAAGTCGGCAAGCAATTTTTCTTTATCAATTGCCATATCTCTTATAAGTCTATGGGTGGGGAGAATAACAAGGCCGTCGTTATCCATATCCACCAAGGTCATAAGAACATAGTCACGGTTAGCGGGACATTCACCCCGTTCTTCCAGATAATCTCTAAACTTAACGGCTGTTTCGTATCTGTGGTGACCGTCAGCAATAAACACCTGCTTGGGTGCCATAGCATCGCAGATAAGCTTAAGAACATTCTTATCGGTTATGCGCCAAAGTGTATGGGTAACGCCCTCGTTATCCGTAAAGCACTGCTCGGGTGCCATGGATGCGGCCTTTCTAACCTCATCGGCAATAACCCTTTCTTCGTCCACATACAAACCGTAGATGGAGGAGAAGTTGCAATAGGTAGTCTTCATCAGCTCAAAGCGGTCTGCTTTTGCACCGGAAAGTGTGTTTTCGTGAGGAAGCACTATACCCTCGGAAAAGGGATAGAGTCTGCACAAGCAGATTATACCCTTAAGGGAATATCTTTCGCCGTCAACTTCAAAATCCTCACCGTAAACGTAAATGCCTTCTTCCTTATCTCTGCCAAGCACGCCCTTGGAAAGCCAGCTTTCCAAAAGGTTTGCCGCTTCGTTGTAGCCGCTTTCGCCCTCGGGCTTTTCAAGGCGCACCAAGTTGTAGGGGCTGCCCGCCACAAGGGCATCCCTCTCCTCGGGGCTGATTATATCGTAAGGTGGGCACACATTAGCGGAAATAGGACCCGCTACATCGGTATATCTTAACGCTTTTATAGGCTTAATATCTGCCATTGTTACATTCTCCTTAAATTATCTTTATTAAAGCTTTTTTAGCTTTGCGTAGGTTGCCATTATCTTTTTGGTGCCGACGTTTTCAAACTCTATCTCATACAAAGCATCGCCGCCCATATCCATTACAGAGTTTATCTTGCCCTTGCCGAACACCATATGCTCTACCCCATCCCCTGCGGACAGGAACTGAAGTGCAGGCTTGGGGTCTTTCTTTTCGGGGGTCATCATCCTTGTGTTTTTAACGAAGGACTCTTGTGAAGAAACGTATCTGCGTTTAGCCTCCGAAACGTTGCTGTAAACCGTTTTAACCGGCTGCTCTATGGTCACCAAGTTTTTGGGAATCTCCGTTGCGAAGCGAGAAAGGGGGTTTTGCTTGGTTTGACCGTACAAAAGGCGGGTGTTGGTGTGGGTTATTATAAGCTGCTTTTTAGCGCGGGTTACTGCCACGTATGCCAGCCTGCGTTCTTCCTCCAACGCCTTTTCGCTTTGTATGCTTTGGTCACCGGGGAACACGCCCTCCTCAAATCCGGGAAGGAACACGGTTGGAAACTCCAAGCCTTTGGCGCTGTGGATGGTCATAAGAGTTACGGCGTTAGCATCGGTATCATAATTATCAATATCGGTTATCAAAGCTATCTCACCGAGGAAGGTATCGATATCGGGGGTTTCGCTTTGTTCTTCAAACGCCATTGCGGAGGAAACAAGCTCGTCAAGCAAGTCTGCCTTTTCAGGTTCTTCACCCGCCTCTAACATCTCACGATAGCCCGTGCGGTTGATAAGCTCCTTAATAACCTCTGAAGGCTTGTGGTTTTCGGCGTAGGCGCGCAGGTCCTCCATCAATTCGTAAAACGTCTTAAGCCTTAAAGAGCCTTTGCCTATTTCGGGATAGCTGTCTATCCTGCCAAGCACGCTGTAGATGCCGTCTTCTTTTTCGGCAATATCGAACAGCGCTTGGGTGGTGGTGGAACCTATGCCTCGCTTGGGCACATTGATAATACGCTTTATGCGGGCATCGTCAGATGGGTTGGAAATCACTGCCAAATACGCCACCAAGTCTTTTATCTCTTTTCTTTCGTAAAACCTTACGCCACCGAAGATCCTGTAAGGCACACGGCTTTTTGAAAAGATTATTTCAAGAGCGTTGGATTGAGCGTTAAGCCTGTAAAGTACGGCAAAATCGCTATATTCCGCCTTGCCCGCGGCGACCTGCTCTTTAATATAATTAACTATATAGCCCGCCTCGCCGCTTTGGGTGAATTGCTTTTTAAGCAATATACGCTCGCCCTCTCCCATATCTGTCCACAAATTTTTGCCCATTCTGCCTGTGTTGTTGGCAATAATAGCGTTGGCGGCGGAAAGGATTGTTTGAGTAGAGCGATAATTCTGCTCTAACCTTACTGTTTTACAATCTGTATAAACCTTGTCAAAGCCGAGTATATTCTCTACAGAAGCACCTCTGAATGCGTAAATGCTTTGGTCGTCATCGCCCACTACGCAAACATTGCGGTGTTTGGCGCCTATGTAGTTTATAAGCTCGCTTTGGGAAAGGTTTGTATCCTGATACTCGTCAGCCAATATATATTTAAAGCGGTTTTGGTACTTTGCAAGCACCTCCGGCTCTTCCTTGAAAAGCTTTAGGGTAAGAAGGATAATATCGTCAAAGTCGAGGGCGTTGGCTTCCTTAAGGGCTGCGGTGTATTCCTTATACACCTTAGCTATAGTCTCCAACCTTGCGTCACCCTCTGCTTCACCCCAATATTCTCTCCACTCCACAAGCTTTTCCTTGGCGCGGCTAATATTATTAAGGATAGTTCTGGGGGTAAGCACGTCCTCATCTATTTCAAGGCGCTTCATTATATCGGAAATAACGCGCTTGCTGTCGTCGGTATCGTAAATGGTAAACGCAGACCTATAGCCCAACAAATCTATATGCCTACGCAATATACGCACGCAAATGGAATGGAAGGTGCCTGCCCATAGGTCCTTTGCCGTGTCACCCAAAAGCCCGTCAAGTCTTGCCTTAAACTCGCTGGCGGCCTTGTTGGTAAAGGTAATGCAAAGAACCTCATAGGGGTCTGCCTTATCCTCTGCAAACGCGCCTAAAAACAGGCGTATTTCTTTTTCGGTGCCGCTTTGCAAAAGCTTATCCATTTGAGGTAAAAGCATCTCTGCCCCTTCGGGCACCGTATTGGAATAATATAGGTTGCCAAAGGAAATGATGTGCGCTATACGATTAACAAGAACCGTAGTTTTACCGCTGCCTGCACCTGCAAGCACAAGCAAGGGACCTTTTACGGTATAAAGAGCCTCACGCTGTTTGTCATTAAGCTTGGAGTACAGCTTATCAAACAAAGCACGTTTTTTTGTTATAAACAAATTATCCACCTGTTTTGTCATCTTTTTACCTCCGAACACAATTATTCCAACTGTCATTATACACCAAATTCCACGATTTTGCAAGCCTTTTTTTAAAGCTGTCAGCTTATATTAGAGCCCTTGTTTATCGCTGCCAAAAGACTTAAGTTGCCTGTGTTGGGTCTTGTAAGATTCCAGTACAGACAGCCCCGCAGACCGTATTCGGGTATAAGTCCCAATCGGGCGTTAATACTGCGCACGTCCTCATACCACACTTCGTGCCGTTCTCCTCCTTTGTAGTAGTTGAAATGAGGCGCTTGGGCTTCCTCATCATAGAGTATCTCTGCGCCGGTGGACACGGCAAGCGCCACTGCCTCCTCGGTGGAAAGCGAGGGTGCCGCCACAGGGTCTGCAGAATTATAAGGCAGGGTCCAATCGTAGCCATAGTTGGATATGCCAAGCAGAATCTTATCGGCGGGCATTTCTGTAAGGGCGTATTCCACCACCCGCCGCACTGATGGCAAGGGGGATATGGCAAGGGGCGGCCCAAGGGTATAGCCCCACTCGTAGGTCATAAGCAAAACGTAGTTTACTGCGGCGGCTACGGCGGCGTAGTCGTGCCCTTCGTAAAGGCTGCCCGGCTGGTCGGGGCTTGTTTTTGGGGCAAGGGCGGCGGCTACGGTGTATCCGCTGCCGTTTAAGCTGTTTGTAAGGCGGCCAAGGAAGGCGGCATAAGGGGCGGCGTTAGCTTTGCCGATAAATTCAAAATCCACATCCAAGCCATTATAACCCTTTTCCTCCAGCTTGCGCAGAATTTCGGTTTCAAGCAAGGCCTGCACCCCTGTGGAGGCAAGAAGCTCTGTAGCGAGCTGTGTATCAAAGCGATCGCCCTCGGTATAGGTGGAAAGATGCATCCACGCCTCTGTGCCGTAGCGCTTTGCGGCGCTAACAAGTCGGTCGTCGTCAAGGCTGTACAAACTACCGTCGGAGCGAACGCCGTAGGTAA
>JAZUQW010000289.1:0-9229 GCA_045605905.1 Eubacteriales bacterium | reverse complement strand
ATCCTTTTGATGGGTCCTGGGGCTATCAGGTTTGCGGTTATTATGCACCCACATCCCGTTTCGGTACCCCCCATGATTTCATGTATTTCGTTAATAAAATGCACAGCGTGGGGATAGGCGTCATTATGGATTGGGTTCCTGCCCATTTCCCCAAAGACGCTCACGGGCTTTATGAGTTTGACGGCGCCCCATTGTACGAGTATCAGGGCTGGGACAGGCAAGAGCATAAAGAGTGGGGCACAAGATGCTTTGATGTAGCCCGTAACGAGGTAAGCTGCTTCTTAATAAGCAATGCAATGTTTTGGGCTGACAAATATCATATAGACGGTCTGCGCGTGGATGCGGTGTCTTCGATGCTGTATCTGGACTACGGCAGAAACGCAGGCGAGTGGTTGCCTAATCCCGATGGCAGTAACATCAACACCCAAAGCGTGGCGTTTTTGCAAAAGCTTAACGGTGAAATGAAGGGCAACTACCCTGATGTGCTTATGATTGCTGAAGAGGCTACTTCGTACATCGGCATAACCCGCGGCGATGGACTTGGCTTTAGTATGAAGTGGAATATGGGGTGGATGAACGATACCCTTAAGTATATCGGTGCAGACCCCATTTATCGCAAGGATATGCATACAAAAATGAACTTTTCGCTTATGTATGCCTACAACGAAAGGTTTATACTTCCCATATCTCATGACGAGGTGGTACATGGCAAAAAGTCGTTAGTGGATAAAATGACGGGAAATTATCATAACAAGTTTGCTACCGCCCGCACTTATCTTGCATATATGATGACCCATCCGGGCAAAAAACTGCTGTTTATGGGCTGTGAGTTTGCACAGTTTAGAGAGTGGGACTACGAAAACAGCCTTGAGTGGTTTATGTTGGACTACGATATGCACGCCCGTTTTCAACGCTATGTGTCGGAGCTTAATGCGTTTTATTTGGAACAGCCTGCCCTTTGGCAACAGGATGGTAGCCCCTTGGGCTTTGAGTGGATAGACGCTGACAGAAATAATGATAATACTTATCTTTACCGACGTTACGCCAAAAACGGTGACAATATTACGGTAATAGTGAATTTTGCGCCGGTGGAGAGGGAGTATTATGTTCCCGTAAAGGAAAAAGGTGTGTACAAAGAAATAATCAACAGCGACAATACGGATTACGGCGGCGGTGGCTGTGTTAATTACGGACTTATGTCCTCGGGTGATGACGGCTACGGTCCCTACGTAAAAATGAGAATACCGCCTGCGGGCTTTACAGCAATAAAAAAATTTGAAGGGAATGATAAGGAATGATTAAAAAGAAAGAATGCGTGGCAATGCTTCTTGCCGGCGGACAGGGTAGCAGACTTTACCTCCTTACACAAAGAGTGGCAAAACCTGCGGTTTCATTCGGCAGCAAATACAGGATTATAGACTTTACACTTTCGAACTGCATCAATTCCGGCATAGATACTGTGGGTGTGCTTACCCAATATCAGCCTTTGGCACTTAATGAGTACATAGGCAACGGTCAGCCGTGGGACTTGGACCGTACCTTTGGCGGTGTTATGGTATTACCTCCTTATCAAGGTCAAAAGCGTGCCGATTGGTATAAGGGTACTGCAAACGCCATTTACCAAAATCTGCACTTTTTGGATAAATATGACCCCGACTATGTGGTTGTGCTTTCCGGTGACCACATATATAAGATGGACTACAGCGCAATGGTAGATTACCACAAGCGTATGGGTGCCGCCTGTACCATAGCAGTAATAGATGTTCCCCTTTCCGAAGCAAGCCGATTCGGTATAATGAATACCGATGAAAATATGCAGGTTTATGAGTTTGAAGAAAAACCCAAGAACCCCAAAAGCACCAAGGCGTCCATGGGCGTCTACGTTTTCTCCAAGGAACAGCTTTATAAGTATCTTATAGCTGACGAAGCAGACGAAAACAGCGAAAAGGACTTTGGTAAAAACGTTATCCCCGCCATGCTGGGCGCAGGCGAAAAGTTGTTTGCATACCCCTTTAAGGGCTATTGGAAGGACGTTGGTACCATCAATTCCCTTTGGGAAGCTAATATGGACCTTTTGGGCGACAGACCCGCTCTTAACCTTAATAACGGAAATTGGCGTATATTTGCCCGTCACTCCTCCAACCCTCCCCACTTCTTGGGCTACGGCGCAAAGGTGGAAAACAGCCTTGTTACGGGCGGTTGCGAAATTTACGGCACGGTTATCAACAGCGTGCTTTCCAGCGGAGTAAAAGTTGCAAAGGGCGCAGTTGTTAAGGATAGTGTTATAATGAAGGACTGTGTTATCTCTGAAAACGCCCGTGTTGAATATTCCATAATGGATAGCGATACCGTGGTTGGCGTAAACGCAACCGTTGGTGAGCCTAAAGAGGAAGGCAAGGGCATTGCCCTTGTAGGCTTTGGTCTTAACATAAAAGCAGGCACCAAGGTGCCCGGCGGCGCAATGGTGGATGAAGCCTTCCTTGCGTCTCTTAACGAAGGAAAGGAGGAAGCATAAGTTATGGCAAGTGTAGTAGGTATTATTTTTTCCAATATACATGATAAAAACGTAAGCGAGCTTACCAGAAGAAGAACCATGGCAAGCGTACCCTTCGGTTGCAGATACAGACTTATAGACTTTACTCTTTCCAACTTGGTAAACTCCGGTATAACCCACGTTGGTGTTGTAACGCACTACAATTATCAATCCCTAATGGACCATATCGGTACAGGTAAGGATTGGGACTTGGCAAGAAGGTCCGGCGGTATAAAAATACTTCCTCCCTTTATAACAGCCTTTGCTAACAGCCAAAACTCACTGTATAACACTCGCCTTGAGGCTATGAAGAGCATGATAGAGTTTATCTCCTCCTGTAAGGAAGAGTATGTTATCCTTTCGGATTGTGATGTTATCTGCAACATAGACCTTAGCGAAATGATAAACACTCATATAGCAAGCGGTGCCGATATGACCATTGCCGTTAAGCGTATGTATATCACCCACGACGTTAAAAACGCCGAGGTGGTAGAGTCCGATAACGAAGGGAAAATAACCGATATTTCCGAGGCTAACGGTATAGTTACCGGTTATAGGGATGTAAACCTTAACATAATAGTAATGCACCGCAAATACTTGGTTAACCTTATTATGGATGCCACAGCCCACGGGTATGACAGCTTTACCAAGGATATAGTGGCAAAGAATTTGGATAACTGTGATTATCGCATCTACCGTTACGATAACTATTTTGCGGCTATAAATTCTCTTACCGATTACTATATGTGTAATATGGACCTTTTAAGCTCTTCCGCAAGGGACAGCCTGTTCAACGTTAAAAACAGACCCGTTTACACAAAGATACGCAACTCCAGCCCCACTACCTATGAAGAGGGCAGCAACGTTAAGAACTCGCTCATTGCAGACGGTTGCGTTATCCACGGCACAGTAGAAAACTCTATTTTGTTCCGTGGCGTAAAGGTTGGTAAAAACACTGTGGTAAAGAACTCTATACTTATGCAGGATACCCTTGTTGGTGAAAATGTTGACCTTAACTGTGTAATAACCGATAAGGATGTTGTTATCCGTGACGGCAGAGTGCTTTCCGGTCACGAGACCAAACCTTTCTATATAGACAAACTTACCGTAGTTTAATAAAATTTTAAAATGGAGGCTTTACAATGAAAAAAAAGATACTGTTTGTGGCTTCCGAGGCGGTGCCTTACGCATCGTCGGGCGGTTTGGGCGACGTTATAGGCTCACTCCCCTCGGCACTTTCCGGTGCCAGCGGTGGCGAGTTGGACGTTCGTGTTATAATGCCCCTTTACGGAAGTATGAAGGATGAGTACAGGGCATCGCTAACAAAAATTTGCGAAACCTATATAAGTCTTTCTTGGCGCAGACAATACTTGGGGATATATAAGTTGGAAAAGAACGGCGTTATATATTACTTCTTGGATAACGAGTATTACTTTAAACGCCCCACTCTTTACGGCAGCTATGACGATGGCGAACGCTATGCATATTTCTGCCGCGCGGTTATGGAGTCTTTGCCCGTAATCGATTTCTTTCCGGATGTGTTGCACGCTCACGATTGGCAAAGCGCGCTTACTATCATATATTTAAAGCGCCGCTATGCAGGTGAGGAAGGATACAGAAATATCAAGACCGTGTTTACTATCCATAACATCGCATATCAAGGCGTTTACGGTCACGAGATTTTGGGTGACGTATTCGACCTCGGCTACGGTGATAGGGAAATAGTTGACTATAACGGCGCTATAAACCTTATGAAGGGCGCAATAGTTTGTGCCGATACCGTAAGTACTGTAAGCCCTACTTATGCGCTTGAGATCTTGTCACCAAGATTCTCTAACGGTTTGCATTACGTTTTGGAGCAAAACAAGGGCAAGCTTCGCGGTATACTTAACGGTATAGATACCGATTATTACAACCCCGAAACAGATACCGAGCTTTTTGCAAACTATTCCTCTAATGATCCCGCGGGCAAGGCAGTTAACAAAAAGGAACTGCAAAAACTTGTAGGGCTTGATGAAAAAGCGGACGTGCCTGTGGTTGCAATAATATCCCGCCTTACGGGTCACAAGGGTATAGATATAGTAATGCTTGCCGCAGAAGAGCTGCTTAAGGAAAAAATGCAGCTTGTTGTGTTGGGACAAGGAGACTATACCTACGAAAACTATTTTTGGCACTTGTCAGACAGCTACAAGGGTAAGGTAAGTACCTTGCTTATGTATAATAAGGATATGTCCAAGAAGATATACGCAGGTGCGGATATATTCCTTATGCCCTCCAAGAGCGAACCTTGCGGCCTTGCCCAGATGATTGCATCTCGCTACGGTACAGTACCCGTGGTAAGAGAGACCGGCGGGCTTTACGATTCTATAAAGGATATAGGCTTCCCCGACGGCAACGGCTTTACCTTTGCCCATTACAGTGCAGAAGACCTGGTGGGCGCGGTAAAACGTGCGTTGACCGCTTATAACGATAAAGAAAACTATAAATCCCTTGTAAAAAAAGTTATGGAAGTTGATTTTTCTTGGGACAAATCTGCCCTTGACTACATTAAAATGTATAAAGAGCTGTTATCATAAAAATCAGTTAATTTAAGGAGATACAAAATATGACCGTTAACCGTAATCAAATTGAAGAGGCTATACAGAACAAGCTTTCTCGCTTTTTCAGCGTAGCCATAGAAGAGGCCGATGCCAACCAAATGTATAAGGCAACGGTTCTTACCGTAAGAGATATCCTCGCACAAAAGCGCAAGCTTTTTAACGCCAACACCCGCGCACAGGGCAAGAAAAAGGTTTACTATATGTGTATGGAATTCCTTATGGGTACCTCTCTCCGTACAAACCTCAACAATTTGTGTTTGGAAGGCTATTATAAGGAAGTACTTAAGGACCACGGCTTTGATTTGAACGATATTTATGAGATGGAGTCTGATCCCGGCTTGGGTAACGGCGGTCTTGGCAGACTTGCAGCCTGCTTTATGGATTCGCTTTCTACCCTTTCTTATCCCGCCCGCGGCTATTCCATACTCTACGAATACGGTCTGTTTAAGCAGAAGCTGGCAGAGGGTGAGCAGATAGAGCTGCCCGATATTTGGATGCCCGGCGGCGACGCTTGGCTTGTTCCCCGTCAGGATAAATCCTGCGTCGTTCGTTTCGGCGGTACTATTACCGAAAAGTGGGATAACGGAAGATGCGAGATAATTCACGAGAATTATGAAGAAGTTGAAGCTATCCCCTATGATATGCTTGTTTCCGGCGCGGACAGTAACGCAATAACCACCTTAAGACTGTGGAAAGCACAGGATATTCGCAACTTTAATATGGAGCTGTTCTCTCAAGGCCAATACATCAAGGCAGTGGAAGAAAACACTATGGCACAGACCATATCCAAGGTGCTTTATCCTAACGATAACCACCCCGAAGGTAAGTTGCTTCGTTTAAGTCAGCAGTATTTCCTTGTAAGTGCATCCCTTCAAAACATAATTCAAGACCATATAGCGGTATTTAAAAATCTTAACACCCTGCCCGAAAAAGTAGCGGTTCACATTAACGATACTCACCCCGCTCTTTGTATTCCAGAGCTTATGCGTTTATTAATGGATGAGCACGGCTATTCTTGGGATAGCGCTTGGGATATAGTAGTTCGCACCGTTGCGTACACCAACCATACCGTTATGAGTGAAGCGTTGGAAAAATGGAGCGAGGATTTAATTGCAAGAAGACTTCCCAGAGTTTACTCAATTATTAAGGAAATAAACACACGCTTCTGCGCTGATATGTGGAATCTTTACCCCGGCGATTGGGATAGAATTAACCGTATGAGTATTATTTCACACGGAATGGTAAAGATGGCTAACTTAAGCGTAATAGGCTCTAAAAAGGTTAACGGCGTATCTTCACTTCACAGCGAAATTATTAAGGAAAGTATCTTTAAGGATTTTAACGAAATATACCCCGATAAGTTCACTAACGTAACTAACGGTATTGCATACAGAAGATGGCTTTGCCAGTCTAACCCGGAGCTTACTTCACTTATTAGTGACTGTATTGGCGACGGATTTATTAAAGACGCTTCACTTTTAAGCGAGTTTGGTAAGTTTGAAAATGACGCAAGCGTTTTAAAAAGAATGAATGAAATCAAGCTATTAAAGAAAAAACAGCTTGCTTCATATTTAAAATCTTATAGCGGAATAACCCTTAACCCTGAAACACTATTCGACGTTCAGGCAAAAAGACTTCACGAGTATAAGCGTCAATTACTAAACGTATTGCAGATAATCAGCTTATACGAGGACTTAAAGGAAAATCCCGACTTAGATATTCAACCCCAAACCTTTATATTTGGAGCAAAGGCTGCTTCCGGCTATTATATGGCTAAACAGATTATTAGACTTATCTGTTATTTGGTGGCGGATATAGATAAAAATCCCGATAAGCGCATTCGTGAAAAGCTTAAGGTTTGTTACGTAGAAAACTATTCGGTTACCGTTGCAGAAAAGCTTATGCCCGCAACCGAGGTTTCAGAGCAAATCTCACAAGCAGGTAAGGAAGCAAGCGGTACGGGTAATATGAAGTTCATGATAAACGGCGCGTTAACCATTGGTACTATGGACGGCGCTAACGTTGAAATGTGTGAAAGGGTTGGTAACGAAAATATTTATATATTCGGTTTAAGATCTCACGAGGTAGAAGAGCTTTGGAACAGAGGTTATAATTCCTCACAGTTCTATAACTCTAATCCCAAGCTTAAACGAGTTATAGCAAGCTTAAAGAAGGGCTATAACGGCGAAAGCTTTGCTCATATTGCAGACTATTTATTAACCCAGTCACCCGTAGCCGATCCCTATATGTGTATGGCGGATTTTGGCGATTATCAAAAGACCAGAGAGCTTATGCTTGAAGAATACAAGGATAGAAATCTTTGGGCGGTTAAGAGCTTAAGAAACGTTGCGGCAAGCGGTTTCTTCTCTTCAGATAGAAGTATTAAGGAATATGCGGAAAATATTTGGGGATTAAAACCCATTCGCTAATTTAGTTTTATGTTCAAGTTTAACCCATTAAGCACAAAATATAAAAGCGTAACGGGGGGTGTTAAAGAGCACTCTTCCGTTCGTTTTTACGTTGAAAGCGACGCCCCCGTAACAATGCGTATGTATAGTGAAGACGACTATACAGACCGCGTTATGAAGAAAACGGAGGGTGGCTTTTATCTTGATTTTGAGCTTAACAATGGGTTATATTTTTACCAATTTTTTTCTAACGGCGTAACCTACGGTATGGGTAAGGATTTTCGCGCTCAGCCAACTAATAAGCGCTGGCAGTTAACCGTTTACCCCGAAAATTACACCACGCCGGATTGGATAAAGGGTGGTATTATTTACCAAATTTTCCCCGATAGGTTTTGTAGAGTAGGGGATTTTACCGTTGCTAACGGCAAGAAAAAACGTGAAGATTGGGGAGGTATGCCTACCTTCCGTTCGCCTGACGGTAAGGTTAGAAATAACGAGTTTTTCGGCGGTAATTTTAAGGGTATACAGTCTAAGCTGGACTATATTAAAAGCCTTGGCGTAGACGCGGTATATCTTAATCCCATTTGCGAAAGCTATTCCTCTCACCGCTACGATACCGGCGATTATCTTAAGCCGGACGGCGTTTTGGGTAGCTTGGAGGATTTTAAAAATTTAACCTCAAGCGCAAAGCAAAAGGATATTTATTTTATTTTTGACGGTGTGTTTAATCACACGGGCGCAGGTAGTAGATATTTTAATAAATATCTTGACTATGACGAGGTTGGCGCTTTTAACGATAAAAAATCTAAATATTTTGACTGGTACACCTTCTGGGAGCACCCTGAAACTTACGCTAGCTGGTGGGGCTTTAAAACCCTTCCCACTATTAAAAAGGACAGTAAGTCATTCCAAAAATTCGTTTGCGAAAAGGTGGTTGATTACTGGGTGGATGCAGGCATTAGGGGAATGCGTTTAGACGTCGTTGACGAGCTAACTGATAAATTCGTTTATAAAATAAGAAAGGCGTTAAAGGCTCGCGGGCAGGATAATTTCCTTATTGGCGAGGTTTGGGAGGACGCTACTAATAAAATTTCTTACGGCGTTAGAAGAAAGTATTATACGGACGGGCTTTTGGATTCCGTTATGAATTACCCCTTAAGAAGCGCTATTATAGATTTCGTTTTAAAAGGGGACTGCACCTTGCTTCGTTCAACGGTGTTAGAGCAAATAAATAACTATCCTAAGCAAAGCTTAGATACCCTTATGAACGTGCTTTCTACGCACGATTCAACAAGAATTATAACGCTATTAGGCAGAAGAGTTACCATTACGGATAAGGACTTAATGGCTGAAGAAAAGCTTGACGGGTTTGAATATCAACGCGGTAAAGAGCGCGAAAAATTAGCAACCGTATTACAGTTTTTCTTATACGGTGTGCCAAGCGTTTATTACGGCGACGAGGAAGGCTTAGAAGGGGATTTAGATCCCTATAACCGCAGATGCTTCAATTGGGAGAAAGGGGATAAGGATTTAACCGCTCACTATATTAAGCTTGCTCAAATAAGAAAGGGAAAGGAAGTCTTTAAAGATGGCGTTATAAATATCGTAAAAGCAGATAAAGGGCTTTTCGTGTTTAGCCGTGGCGAGGGCGAGCAAAAAATAACGGTTGCCTTAAATGCGGGTAATCA
>JAZUQW010000288.1:0-4176 GCA_045605905.1 Eubacteriales bacterium | reverse complement strand
CAAATAGTTATCCCTTTGGGAGTCCACAACTGCCTTAAAGCCTTTAGAGTTCCAATCAAAGCTTTCGCATCTGTCGCCGTTAAGACGCGCATCTACGGAAGTAGTATATATCTCCTTCAGCTCGTCGGCGGAGGGGCTGCTTGCAAGTTGGGCATATTTAACTTCTGTTAGATATTTTGCATACACATCCGCCTTGTCATCGGGTACAACAAGATAGCTGCACAAATAGGCGTGACGGTTTTCTTTATCTATCTTTGTAAACTCGCTTTGGCGCATAAACTCGGTATAGGTAAAGCCCATAGGCAAGAAGTTTTCGTTTTCGTAAACATAAAACTGATAATAGGTCTTTGTGCCGTCACTTGCTGTTTTGTAAATTTTCTTGCTCTTTACTTCGCCTTTTGTAACGACCTCACCCTGTGCGGAAACGGCATTTTCGGTAAAGCCGTATATTTTGTTCTTTTCATAGCCTGCGGTAACCCTGTTGCCGGAGTTTTCAGCAAAAACGTACTTAACGGAAAGGAACGCTCTTAAGCCGTAGTACTTGTTGGCAGGACGAGAAGCAACGTCTCTGGTAACGGAGCCAACAATATCGTTGTAAAAGGTCAAAATAGATGCGGGAACAGTGGAGTTGAAGCATTGTATGCCGGGCAGACCGCTGTAAAGGCCCAGGTTATCCAAAGAGTTTTTGTTAGTGCCTCTGTTATAACCGTCAATACGGTAAAATTCTTCGTAGACATTATCAAGGGGCGCGTTGGCAATTTCTGCCCCGTCAGGCTGGGAATTGCTTTCTTTCATGGTGAAATCGGAGTTGACGTAATAATCTATGACGTTCTGAACACTATCATCGGAAATATGCTGTCTGCCGATGTAAATATGCAAAACACCGTAAACCACAATGGTACAGGAAAGCAAAACCAAAAGTATTTTGCTAAAGCATTTTCTGCCACGCAGATATCGTACAAGGAAATATGCCGCAATTATACCGCCAAAGGTAATTACGGTCGACAGGAAAATTCTTACAGGGTAAGAGGAGCGAGTAGTGGACCAAATAACAACATTGGCATCATTGCGTGTGTCCTTCCAACTGATGAAAGAGGGTATCAATATGAGGAAGCAACATACTGCAGTGATGGCAAGCCCCGCATTCCAACGAATTTCATTTCTATCTAAAGAAATGATTGTTGCCAAAACAAGCATAAGGGCAAGCATATACATCCAACGAGCGTAGTAGTTTGTGTTCCCCACAACAAAAAGGGAGTTAAGCACAGGCACCATTGAGCACACTATAAGGAAAATTATCAATTTGGAAAGCCAGCTTTTGCGTCTGTTCCAAATATAGGTGATAGCACCTGTCATACCAAACATAGGTATCCAAACCGCGTTGGAGGACCATCTTGTGGAGTGGGTAAGCAAAGAATCCTTTACATCCGTACCACCGAAAAATTCGGGACGGGACGGTATATCGGGAGTAAAGAACAGGCTTTGCAAAATGTGACCGTAGCGCTTTGTATACACTACGCTTTTTGTTTGCCAAACCAGTGCGCCTTTCAAGGTGGAGAAAGCTTTTTCAAGGCGGTAGTTACCCGTTACGGAGAGAATTGCCGTAAGGAACAAAGCTAAAGACATTATAACGCCCAAAACCGCCTCAAAAACAAGCCAAAAGAACTTTTTGACCGTCACATTAAAGGACAGGGAAGAAGCGCGAAAAAGGAAATATATAACGCAAAAAACAGCTTGTCCGGCAAAGAAGAAATAGTTTATACCGGCCGAAATAAATACCGAAAAAGCAAACAACCCCTTACGGTTGTTTTGTATAAGCTCTTCAATGCCCAAAAGCATTAAGGGGAAGAACGCAACAGAATCGTGAAAATGGTTAAAGAAAATATTATAGATCTGGGCACCACAAAAGGCGTACATTAACCCGCCTGCTACAGCAAGCGCAGGCTTTTTAACAAAACGCTTTAGGTACGCAAATGCGCAAACCGCCGCTACCGTAAACTTTATACAAAGCATGGGCGCAATTAAGAAAGGAGTGAAAGAGGAGGGGAACAAGCACATTATCCAAAAGAAGGGGCTTGTTGACATGTAAAAAGAATAGTCCCCAACAAGGTTTGCGCCTAAATCGGTAACCCAATCCCAATTCAAATCGCCGCCGCGTACCATATCCACAACGTGCATATGAAAGGGTATCTGCTGTGCGTTGAAGTCGCCATAGTAAATAAAATAGCCGTCATTTTTTATAACAAAGGGTAAAAATATAAAAGCGGAAAGTAACAGCGACAGCCCGGCTGTAAGCAAATAATAAAAAGACCTTGAATGGGCTTTAACGCCGTTTTTTATATCATAATTCCGTAAAGCTTCTGTTGTCATAGGCTGACAAACCTACCTTTCTGTGTGCGCCTTTTACGGGGTGTTGTCTCGTAAGTCAAATCCTAACCCCAATACTCCCTATAATATTACTACAAAAAAGCGCAAAAAGCAAGTGAAAAATAGCATTCGCTGCAGAGTTTTTGCCAAACATACAAAAAGGCGACTTGTGTACACTCTTAACGAGCATACAAGTCGCCTTAAATGTTAGCTGTTTTAGTCCTTTTTATCAGACTTTTTGCAAAGCTTATAAACTATCACAGCAGTAATGGCAATAATCGCGCCGATAACAACTGCGGTTATTATGCACTTCTTCTTATCACACTTTTTTTCAGAGGCGCATACATCAAAATCGTCTTCGTCAGCCTCTTCCCAAAGTCTGTCCAAATCCTCATCGGTAGCATCATCAATGGAAAGCTTCATACATTCATCGTCGCAATCACAAAGTTCCTCTGCCAAAAAATCTTTCTTTTCGTCCATAATATACACCCCTTTCGTTTGATAACTAATTATATAATGAATTATACCGTTTGTCAAGAGTTAGTTTAACATATTAGCTATCTTCTTTATTGGTATTGTCGGGTGTCTCTATGCTCAACTCCATAATCTCAAGGTTGCCGTTAGTTTCTATACATAAAACCTTATATATTCCGGTAGAATAGTCAAACCTTCCGGGAAAACTTATGCGTTCACCAACTACGTCAAAGTGTATGTCGCAGGTGAAAGCGTTGTCAGCATAGCTTATATAATTGTCGGTATACAGGTCGTTGTATGTAAGCGTGTGGTTCATTTGCCAATACATAGCCGAAAAAGAATCGCTGATTACATTATATGCGTTGGATTCATAACCTGTATACGACAATACCTGTGAGAAGTTTTCGGATACATAGTCACGGCCTTCCATGCTGTATTCAACCATTGCAACGGCGAATTCTCCTGTAAAACGATCATATTCTCCTATCAATTCAGGGGAGGGCGCGGCATTGCAACAGTATTCGTCGTCGGCGGTCCTTGTAAGTTCACAGGGTGAGCCGAAAGAATCTGTAACGGCAATTTCCGGCTTGAAAAACAGACCGTCAACTCGGTACTTGCACAAAGTTTTTGCGTTTACAAGCACATCGGCATATTCGGCAACCTCTTTGTACAGAATATTCGATTCGGTAATATATTCTCTGCCCAAAGTAATCCCGTTTATTGTAACAGTTGCATCATTGGGCACCAATATACTGCAACCTACGAACTCATAGGGAAGGGGATATATATGATTATTGCCATCCGTATTGGCGCTTAATTCTTCTCCTTTGTAGATAGCTTTAATCTGCGGTACATCGTAAAGCCCTTCTACTTTGTATACTGTGGATTTTGGCGCTGTTTCCAGTTCAGCCTCCAAGGGGCTGATATATGGATACTGTGCGTTGCTTTCTGTGATATAGTCGGTGGATACCCTTTCACCGTTTACATACAGCTCTGTCCCGGCAGGTACTGTTACTGTACAGCTGTGACGCAGGTTGTCGGGAATTTCGTAAACATAGTCTGCACCATCATCTTCCTTCAAGACAAGCGCACACCCTTGGTAATCCGCTTTAAGTTCACATTCTCCCCAAAGCTCTTTAAAACTGCAAAGCAGGTATTCAGGCTCATCTTCGCCGAGCGCCCCAAAGGGGCAGGGGGAGCTTTTTGCGTCGGATATATCGGCAGTTACACCGTTTATATAAAGGGTTCCCTCTGCGGGCAGCAATACGGTAAAAGCCTTATTAACATCGTTCAAGCTGCGGTCAGACGCTTCAAAACTGTCAAAAGCCCAGCGTT
>JAZUQW010000287.1:0-2743 GCA_045605905.1 Eubacteriales bacterium | reverse complement strand
CCGTAATGGAGTACGAGGGAGAAAGCATAAGCGCAGGTTTATATTCTTTCATTTTCTCCTATCAAAAAACGTATTTTTTGTATTACTACCAAAATTTAGGTGTGTCTGATATAGTTGAGGACACTCAAGCTTTTTGGAATACCGAGACACCCAACGGTTTGCTTGGCGAAACTGCAGTTAACGATATAAACAATCATTGCAGGATGATCGTTCTGTGCAATAAAATGGCAGAAGAACACGATGTTGAGCTTGGTGATGCAGAGCTTGAATATATCGCAGAGGAACTTAACGATTTAATATCTGCCTATGGAAGCACAGAGGGTTTATCTGATTATTTAAGGCGTTTTGGTATTGATGTTGATGATGTAGAAGAGTACTTTAACGACAAGTATTTGATTCTCGCATTGCAAAACGAATTGTGCGCAAAGGGTGGCCTTTGCGAGGTAACTGACCAGATGGTGGAGGCGGAGATCAAAGCATCATATGGCAAAACTACCCATATATATTTGACCGATGCTGCCTGTGAAGGTAACGCAACTGCAAAGGCAGAGGAGATTTTAGCAAAGCTTAATAACGGCGCCGAACTAAAAGATTATGCAAGCCTTTCGGAAGATACAACTTATAAGACCTATCCCGAAGGTACGCTTATCACTTATAATGTTGATAACCTCTATTCTGATACAGTGAAGGCTATTGATGCAGGTGAATATGCAATTTGCACGATGAATGACGGTGCGTACATCATTAAAAAGTTTGAGCTTGAGGATGACGATTTTGATAGTCTTTTCGAGTCTGCGTACACGACACTTTCAGATGAAAAGTTTATGGCTTTAATGGAAGATCGCTACGGTCTTGTAGAATTTGACGCAGATGAGCTTAATAAATACGATATCGTAACCGCAGAAACTATTAAGTTTTAAGCTATTACTTGCAATTGGAGGTAATTGTATGAGACGATTATTGGCAAGCCTTCTGTTTCTGACATTGTTTTTGTCGCTTGTTGCCTGCACAGCCGATTATGAAGAAATATCAGTACAGGGGCAAAGTTTAGATAGAGGCGAGAATATTTCAGGGTACGATTGTGCATATGGGCTTAATGCGCTTAATGATAGAATAACCTCTATTTTTGAGGATAATGATGATGTTGTTAACTACGGTAAGGATATAGTAGAAGCAAAAGTGACTTTTGATGATGCAAATATTTTAGTTGGCGATGAATACAGTCTTCCAACTCGTATTTTCTATTATACAATGTCGGATGTTAAAACTTCTATAATTTCCAACGCTCTCAATATAGATGCTACAGGCGATGATGCAAAGCTTTATTGGGATACTAATTATCCTGACCAAAACTATACAATCATTGAAAAAGCTTATCAAAACGCATTGATGTATTGCCAACAATATCTTGCAACGTTTTACGCAATGGAAGACTACGGTTTTGAAGAAACTGAAGATTATCTTTACACCTACGAAAATATTTTAGCCGCCTTTGGTACTGTAGAGGCTATGGACGAGTATTTTAGTGCTTATGGATTGACGGGTGACTATTTGAAGATGTTGCACAGATATCAAACGGCATATATGCAATTTAAAGGATATTTGATAAACCCCGATGGTATTTTGTATCCTTCGGACGAAGAGGCGTATGAGTATTTTGAGAACGATTGCGTTTATATGCAACAAATTGTTTTTTCATACGTAGAGGTTGATGAAATTAACCGCTGGGTAAGCAAGTCGCCGGAAGATATTGAAGCGTCCCGCGCGAAAGGGGAAGAAGTTTACGCAAAGATACTTGAAGACCCCGATATGTTCATTAGAAATTTGGATCAAAGTCAATTCAGTGATTGGCGTGACAATGTAAAAGGATATTATTATTCACCTTACGAAATTCAAGAAACATTATTGAATGCGTATTACGAGTTAGAGGTGGGTGAAATTACGGCTATAGATACTCCCATAGGTTACTATATAATTAAAGCGGCAGAAAAGACACCTTCTGTATTTGAAGTTGTTAAGGACCGTGTTGTTCAAGCACTTTGTGATGAAATACATAAAGAGGTTTTAGCGCCTTACTTTGATCGATTTACTCTTGACGAAGAGCAATACAACAGATATGAATTTGATGATATTATAACATTTCAATAAAAGGATAGGTATACAAAATGACAGCAAGAGAAGTTTATGACAACATTATGAGAGACGCCATTTCGGTGTATTCTGCAGAAGGACTTTTAGAAAAACTTGAAAGCGGCAAAAAGCTTCGCATAAAAATGGGTGCTGACCCCAGCAGGCCTGACTTGCATTTGGGACATTCCGTTCCGTTGCGCAAGCTTAGAATGCTTCAAGACTTGGGTCACGAAATCGTATTCGTTATTGGTGACTTCACCGCTATGATCGGCGATCCTTCCGGCAAGAGCAAGACACGTGTTCCCCTTACTTTTGAACAAACTCGCGCAAACAGCAAATCTTATTATGAACAGGTTTGCAAAATTTTAGATAAAGAAAAGACTACAATTACCTATAATTCAGATTGGCTCGGAAAGATGACCTTTGAGGATGTGCTTTCTCTTGCAGGCAAATATACTTTGGCTCGTATACTTGAAAGAGACGATTTTGCAAAGCGTTATGCATCTAACCAGCCCATAGGTATGCATGAGATGTTCTATCCTTTGATGCAGGGCTATGACTCGGTAGCGCTTAACGCAGATGTTGAAATCGGCGGCAACGACCAAACCTTTAA
>JAZUQW010000286.1:0-1956 GCA_045605905.1 Eubacteriales bacterium | reverse complement strand
CACCCCAACAAGTCTGAAGACTTATTGGAGACCCCGAAATCACCCCAAAAGAAAAGGCTTTTCGGCAATATGCCGAAAAGCCTTTCTTATTGAATATTTTATCTATAATCTATAATGCCCGCATCGTATTTCAAAATCCACGCCGCATCAAGGCTATCCACTGCTTTATCGCCGTTAGCATCACCGTAAATGCTGCGTACAGAAATCTCTTTTTGACCTATAAAATTGTCAAATTCATCTAACAGATACCCATCCTCACCAATTGCCGTTTCAGGAATAGTGCCACGCTGTAAAGCTATGTTAAAAACATCTCTTGCGGTCAGATAACCTTTTTCATAAGCGTCGGACACGGTATAAAACGCACCGTCCTTATAAACAGACAGTCTTCTGCCTGTAGTGTAGTGGAAAGTGTAGCCCGCAACAATATACAGCTCATAACCCATGGATTCTTCAAATACATAATCGGTAATATACGCCACCTCGCAACCACTGTAATTACCGTAGTAATAAACTTCTATATGCGCATCTTCATAAGACTCTGTAATACCGTAAAGCCCATCGTAATAATCATAATACGCTCTGCCGATCATCTCTTCAACTTCGGGGGTTAAATCTTGTTTCGGGACTTGGTTATCAAAACCGCGTATCATATCCGCATCATACTTTAGAACCATAGCCGCATCAAGATTATCAACCATGCCGTCTCCGTTTACATCGCCGTAGAGAATATCAAGCATATCATAGGGCATATCATCCACAGGTTCTTCCATGCTTGTGTTTTCGTCGCTTGTTTCCTCAAGGCTTGCACCATCAGCGCTTATTTCTTCAACGGCCAAGGCTTTTTCCGACTTCCCCACACCGATTGCCGCAACCGGCAGCATCAAAACCATTAGCAAAGCAATTGCTAACGCTGTAATTTTGATTATATTCTTCATATCTTTTCCTCCTTAAAAGCAACAAACGCTTTCATACACCAAAGCTTTTTATTTAGCTTAATATTACATTCACAGTATAACAAACGCTTTTCTATATGTCAACAGACGCAGTGAGCTAAAAATCATTTTTGTAGGCATACACAAAAACGAATCGTTATATTTGTGCACATTTTTTTGTTAACATATTAGTTAACAAGTTTATAATAGCACAAATAAGTTTAACAGTGAGGACAATTAATCTCCCCTACATTCACTCCAAGAAGCCGATAAAAAAACAGCAGGGGTGTGGTATACACAAGCCCTGCCTTTTTGTCGGGGTACCAAGAAGTCGTTAGCCTTCTTGGGGAGATTTTAATCTGACCCTTGCTCAAGCTCTATTTTTCCGTTTTTGTCCTCAAAATCCCTAATACATTGACGTATGAGATACAATATCTGACCGTTAGCAGAGCGCCCCTCGTACTTTGCAATATAATGCAATTTTCCGTGAAGCTCGGGGTCAACCTCTATGCCTAAATGCTTGTTGTTTTTATTTCTCATAAACTCACCCAAATAATCTTACTTTAAGTATATTTTAAGATTATTTTGTGCTATAATGGGACAAGTATACTCAATGTAAGTATACTAAATCTTGTTAAGGCGGTATCTTATGACTTGTACCTTTTTCGGTCACAGAGACGCACCAATGGATTTAGCAAAGGCGTTAAAGGACAAATTGAAATTCTTAATAGAAGAAATAGCAGACGATTATGCAAAAAACAAACGGTAGGATTTGTGTTGCCGCATTTCCTACCGTTTTTTGCTTTGTTAATTGAAAAAAGTGAAGAGTTAATGTGGCTTTTATTTTATCTCTTCTCTTTTATCTTGCGAACGCAGTGAGTAGTGGGGTATTCTTTTTTATCTCACGACGTACGCTTGCTGTTAAATTTAGTATTTTCTTCGGGCATGTACCGAAGAAAATACACATTAGTTTCCGCGAGTGCCGCGAATGCGGCGCGAAGGCGCGAGCGAACGGAAATGGTGC
>JAZUQW010000285.1:0-4058 GCA_045605905.1 Eubacteriales bacterium | reverse complement strand
TTCACCATCGTTTCTATGGTTGTTATTTCTCTTTTCTTCTAACATTTTCATCACCCGCATCCATTATACCACATTTACGCAAAAAAGCCCAGTATAAACTGGACTTTTTCGACAGTCTGCGGCAGGCTTCAACAGAAGCCTGCCGTTTTTGCGTATACGGTTATGGTAAACCATATTTTGCGGAGCACAAAAGACACTTTTGTATTAACGGTGTTATTTGCTCATCCGTTTTAAAATAAACTTATATGGTAACTGAACAATAAACGAGCTTGCGATACATAAAACAAGCATAAAGAACAAAATCAAAAGTGGGTACTCTGCCAAAAATACCAAATTTCTAAACAGGGTCAAATAGAAGAACATATGCACAAGCCAAATATTGGTGGAGTGCTCACCCAAGAACCGAAAGCCCCTCGTGATAAATTTAGGTTTGCTGCAAGCCCAATAGCAAATCAGGCTTACCACCGCGGTTATGGGCGCCACGATAAGCGACTGAAAAACGCAATGGAAAACGAAAACGCCAAGCACCGCCGCGGCACACAATGCGTTTTTTAAAGCGGATGCTATTTTGACGGCTCTGACCTTTGACACAAGCTTATGCTTTCTGAAAAGCACGCCTAACACAAAGGGGAATTGAGAGGTTCCAAAGAGTAAAAGCTGTGTCCACAGGAAAGCAAGTACGGGGTTAGCCAAATCCACAGCGTAAGAAAACCTAAACAGATAGGCAGCAAAGTATATTGCGCCGCCGGCAAAGAACACGATCAATGTGTTGCACTTATTTGCCACTTTTATTATAACAGGGGCGGCAAGGACCAACAGTACATAGGTCAAAACAAACCACCAAGCACCGTTAAAGGATAAGGCGTACAAAAAGAAATTGCCCGCAAACGCCCCCGCCGATACAGGTATAGAGCTGCCGCCGTCAAACACCAAGCCCAAAACCGAAAACAGGCACAGCACTATCCAATAGTTTATTAAAAACTTAAATATACGCATATAGCGTTTTTTGGTGTAGTTTTTGCCCTCGCTCTCGGTCAGCAATGACTGGGCATACCCGCTTAACAGACAATATGTGGGCACGCATATATCACCAAACAGCCCCAAATAATATATCAATGGCGTACTGCCAACCCATACAAGCGGCGTATACGGTAGGTCGCCCAAGCGGCAAAACAGGTGCAGCATAACCATGCCCAATATAGCAATTCCCTTTGCCTCTTTAGAGTCATGCTTTGTCAATTCCATATTAATTACCTCTTAAAGCTTAAGGGTCACAACAGAATTGCCCAAGGCACTTAAGGCGGATACCAAATTGTCATAAGATATCCACAAAGTTGCGCTGTGCTCGTTGGGGTGTACGCCCAAGCGTGGGTTACCCACAAGCTTTTCGTCCAACACCAGGGTTACCTGATGCTCTGTATCGTTAAGCAGGCCAAAGGGCGAAACACAGCCTGCACTAACGCCCAAATATTTCTCCAACCGCTCCGCAGAGGCAAAACTCAATTTACCCGCATCAAGGGCTATGCCAAGCTCTTTCAGGTTTATCTTCGTATCGTTATCCACGGTTATTAAGAAATGCTTTTTACCTTTTGCGTCCCTTACAAACAGGTTTTTGCAAACGGTGCCAAGCTCATAAAGCCCCAGTCTCTCCATATCCTCCATGGTGTATACTGCCTCATGCTCGGTTATTTCGTAGGGGATGTTTTGTTCTGCCAAATAGTTTAACACTTTTTGTTTCATAGCTGTAGCTCCTATAAATATTTCAACGGTAAAAGTATAAACCTTTTGCCGCCCTTTGTCAACGAAAAAAGCCGTTGACAAAAGCTGAAAAATTTGATATACAAGAATAAAGGGGACAGATTATGGACAGATATTTGTTAGAGGATTATATTTACACCACCTACGGTGCCGAGCCGGAGCATCTTTGGTTTAGATACCCAAGCTACGCGGTATTTAGGCACAGTGAAAACCGCAAGTGGTTTTGTGTTATAATGACGGTGTCCAAGGCAAAGCTTGGCATAAAAGAAGAAGGCTTGCTGGATATAGTCAACCTTAAATGTGGGCTAAACCAAGCTCCGTCCCTTGTGCAAGTATCGGGCATCTACCCCGCCTATCATATGAGCAAGGGGCATTGGATAAGCGTATCTCTTGACGGCACTGTTGCGGAAGAGCTGATTAAAAGCCTAATAGATACAAGTTTTAGGCTTACAAAGGGCAAATAATTAGGTTGTATTGCATAATATCCACCCCTGTTTTGCAATAATTGTATAGAGAGGTAACTTATATGGCAGTTAGACTTAACGAAAATAAAGAGATAGTAGAGCATATAAAAAAAGGGCTGAAGGCGAAGGACGGTTATTGTCCTTGCCGTATCCCCAAGCTGCCGCAGTTTAAATGCATGTGTGAGGAGTTTAGACAGCAGATAGCCGACCCAAACTTTGAGGGCTACTGCCACTGTATGCTTTATTATAAATCAAAGGACTAAAAGGAGGAACAAAAATGTCTGTTAAAAAACTGAACAGCTTGAATTTTGAATCAGAGATACTTAACAATACCGGCATCGCACTTGTGGATTTTTACGCCGATTGGTGCGGTCCCTGTAAGATGGTGTCCCCTATTGTGGACGAGATAGCCGCAGAGCGTAGCGATATTACCGTTGGTAAGCTTAATGTGGACGAAAGCGGCGACTTGGCAATGAAATATGGGGTTATGAGCATACCAACCCTTATTGTGTTTAAAAACGGTAAAGAGGCGGCGCGGGCAGTAGGTTATCGTCCCAAGGAAGATATTATCGCCCTGTTGGGGTAAAAAGGAGCTGTGTTTTGTATGAGAATAGCGTTTTTTGACGCCAAGCCCTACGATAAGCCCTCCTTTGAAAAGCAGGGGGCGCTTAAGGGCATAAAATTTAAATATTTTGAGACCAAGCTTAACGAAGATACCGTAGACCTTGCACAGGGCTATGACGGGGTTTGTGTATTTGTTAACGACACAGTTAACGCCGCAGTTATCGACCGCTTGGTGGAGATGAACGTAAAGGTGCTTGCCTTGCGCTGTGCGGGCTTTAACAACGTGGATATGAAGCACGCCTTTGGTAAACTGCACGTAATGCGCGTACCTGCGTACTCGCCCTATGCGGTGGCAGAGCACGCCATGGCATTGCTTTTGACCTTGGTAAGACATACCAACAAGGCATATATACGCTCCCGCGATTTTAATTTCAGCCTATCGGGGCTTACAGGCTTTGACCTGTACGGCAAGACCGTGGGCGTTATCGGTACAGGCCGTATAGGCAGGGTGTTTATTGACATCTGCCGCGGGTTTGGTATGCGGGTTTTGGCATACGACAAGTTCCCCGCAAAGGATCTGGATAACGGCGACACCGTACGCTATGTGGATATGGAGCAATTGCTTGCCCAAAGCGACATCATATCACTGCACTGTCCTTTGACCGATGAGACCTATCACACCATAAACGGCGCCGCACTTGAAAAGTGCAAGGACGGAGTAGTGCTTATAAACACCTCCAGGGGCGCATTAGTGGATGCAGAAGCCTTGCTTGGGGCTATAAAATCCCGTAAAGTTGGCGGTGCCTGCCTTGATGTGTACGAGGAGGAGGCAGACCTGTTTTTTGAGGATAACTCGGAGCATATTATGGAGGATGACTTGTTGGCAAGGCTTATATCCATGCCCAATGTTATCGTCAGCTCGCATCAAGCCTTTTTAACGGAAGAAGCGCTGGATAATATAGCAGAGACCACGGTAAACAATCTTATAGACCACTTTACCAAAGGGCAATGTCCCAACGAGCTTTGCTATCGCGGCGGCACTGCCGTTGACTGCAAGGATGGTAAGTGCTTTTAATAAATTCCCCACTACTCACTGCGTTCGTAGCGGGGACCCCAAAAGATAAAAATTAAGCACCATTTCCGTTCGCTCGCGCCTTCGCGCCGCATTCGCGGCACTCGCGGAAACTAATGTGTATTTTCTTCGGTACATGCCCGAAGAAAATACTAAATTTAACAGCAAGCGTACGTCGTGAGATAAAAAAGAATACCCCA
>JAZUQW010000284.1:0-10572 GCA_045605905.1 Eubacteriales bacterium | reverse complement strand
AACATCTGGCGCGGCAGACAGGGTATTAATATCGAGCGCTCTCGCAGCGACGGTATGGGGATGCTGGCAACTCTTATCAACTCCATCGCGGTACAGGATACTCTTATTAAATGCGGGCTTGATGCCCACGTGCTTTCCCCTTTGCAGGTTCAGCGCTTGGCAGAGCCTTATTCGCCCGATCTGGCAAAGAAGTACCTTTCGGGGGGCAGCGCTGTAATCTTTGCTTGCGGTACGGGCAACCCCTATTTCTCCACCGATACGGGCGCTATGCTTCGGGCTTTAGAGATAGAGGCAGACATTGTTCTTTGTGCTAAAAACATCGATGGCGTTTATGACAGCGACCCCAAGCTTAACCCTAACGCAAAACGCTTTAGCCGTATAAGCTATGGCGAGGTAATCGAAAGAGGGCTTAAGGCTATTGACGGCACCGCATCCTGTATGGGTGAGGAAAACGGTATGGGTATGCTGGTATTTGCTCTTAAAGACCCCGCAAATATCCGTCGCGCGCTTATGGGCGAGGATGTTGGTACGGTTATTTGTCCTTAAAATTCTGAAGAAATCATATATACAAGAAAGGAAACAGCCTTATGAAACTCGATATTAAGCCTTACGAAGAGAAAATGAAAAAAACTATAGCCGTGTATGAGGAGGATTTGGCGGGCATACGTGTTGGCAGAGCTAACGCAAAGGTGCTTGACAAAGTTTCTGTACCCTATTACGGCGTACCCACCCCTGTAAACCAGGTTGCAGACATTAAAACTCCCGACCCCAAGACCCTTCTTATAACTCCTTGGGATCCCTCTGTGCTTAAGGCTTTGGAAAAGGCTATACAGGCATCCGATATTGGTATTACCCCCCAAAGTGACGGTAAAAGCATACGTCTTGCTTTCCCCGCGCTTACCGAAGAACGCAGAAAAGAGCTTACAAAGCAAGTGCGCGATATGGGTGAGGATTCAAAGGTTGCCCTTCGTAACATCCGCAGAGATGCCAACGACAAGTGCAAGGATATGAAAAAAGCCAGCGAGATGACCGAAGACGAGCAGAAGATAAGCGAAAAAGAAGTTCAGGACCTTACCGATAAATACATCAAAGAAGTAGATAAGGTAAGCGAAAAGAAAAAGACCGAGATAATGGAAATCTAATTTAAGCAAAAGAGCAGGGGTGTCGGCATAATGCCGTCACCCCTCAAAAAACGTAGGGGAGTGAAACCCGTTGTTTGGCAGAAAAAAGAAAAAAGCAGAAATAAGCGTGTTGCCCCGCCACCTTGCCATTATTATGGACGGTAACGGCAGATGGGCTACTCGCCGCGCTCTACCCCGCACCGCAGGACATAAGGTGGGTAGCGAAAACTTTGTTAAAACTGTAGACGCCTGCGACCGTTTGGGCATAGAGTGTCTTACTGTTTACGCCTTTTCCACCGAGAATTGGCAACGCTCTGCTGATGAGGTAGAGGGCATACTGAAAATTATGCACGCATATATTATCAAGTACGTGCCCGAATTGATGAAAAAAAACATAAGGCTTCGCATATTGGGTGACCTTTCTTATTTTGATGAAAAAAGCCGTGCCGCCCTTATAGAAAGCCAAACCAAGCTCGAAAACAATACAGGCCTAACCCTTTGCATAGCCTTAAGCTACGGCGGCAGAAACGAGATAAAGCAAGCGGTAGAGGCACTGATTAAAGATGGCGTTAGCGATATTACCGAGCAGGCAATATCCGACCGCCTATATACCGCCCACCTGCCCGACCCCGACTTGGTCATCCGCACCGGTGGCGAAAAACGCATATCCAACTTTTTGCTGTGGCAAAGCGCTTATGCCGAGTATTATTTCAGCGATACTCTTTGGCCGGATTTTGACGAAAACAAGCTGATTGAGGCTATTGAGGAGTTTGGCAGACGCAAGCGCCGCTTTGGCAAGTAAATAACGAGGTTTTTTATGAAAACAAGAGTAATTACGGCAGTTGTTGCCCTTATAATATTTTTGCCCGTACTGTATTTTTCCGACACGGCGGTTTTCCCCATAGCTATGGGCTTGCTTGCCGCCGTTGCAGGCTATGAAATGGCGGGCTGTGCCGCCGACGAGGCGCGCCCCAAGTGGTACATAGCTTTGCCCGCCGCCGCGTTTTGTTTTCTTGTTACCATGTGTTCAAGAATTAAGGATATGTTCCCCGAATTTATCCCCCAAAACGCCCACGTATATACTTTGATATTCGTGCTTTGCGCTGCGTATCTGTTTTATCTTATGTGCGTGTCGGTTTTCGCTTTCGGCAAGATAGGCGCATCTAAAATATTGGCAACCGCGGCAATGTCTATGTTCCCCGCCTTTGCCTTTTACAGCTTTGTAAAAGTGCGTGACTATGCGGTTTATGACTATCTTCTTATACTTATCGCCGCTTGGATGACCGATACTTTTGCCATCTTCGGCGGCAAGCTGTTTGGCAAAAAGAAGCTTTGCCCCAACCTTTCCCCAAAAAAGACCGTTGCAGGTATGATAAGTGGCGTTGTGGGTGCTGTGGTAGGCTTCCTTATCTACGGTATTGTTGTAGACCTTGCCTTCGGCAGTGATATAAACTATGTTTTGCGCCTTGCTTTGGCTGTACCCGCGTCTCTTATTGCTCAATTGGGCGACCTTACCGCTTCCGCTGTTAAGCGTGATTTCGGTGTTAAGGACTACGGCAAGGTGTTCCCGGGGCACGGCGGCGTTATGGATAGGTTTGACAGCGTAATGTTCCTATCTCTTGCAACCCTTTTATTTATCTTCGCTGCAAGATGCTTTGTTCCCGGATTGGTGTAATAATATGAAGCTTTGTATTTTAGGTTCCACAGGCTCTATCGGCACCCAAGCCCTTGAGTCTGCCCAAAATTTAGGTATACAGGTGGGCGCGCTGGCGGCAGGCAACAACGTGGCTTTGTTGGCAGAGCAGTGCCGCCGCTTTAAGCCCCAATATGCGTATATCGGCGAAAAAAACTATACCGCCCTTAAAACCGCCCTTAACGATACCGACACAAAGGTGCTTACGGGTGAGGATGTGCTTAATTCCTTCGGAGCCGAAACCGGGTGCGATACCGTCCTCAATGCTCTTACGGGCATAAGAGGTCTGCGCCCCACCGTGGCAAGCCTAAAGGCGGGCAAGACCCTTGCACTTGCCAACAAAGAAACCCTTGTGGCGGGCGGCAGCGTGGTTATGCCCTTGGCAAAAAACGGCATACTTCCTGTGGATAGCGAGCATTCTGCAATCTTTCAATGCCTGCAGGGTCAGCCCTCCCCCAAAAAACTTATACTTACCGCATCGGGCGGCCCTTTTTTCGGAAAAGACAGGGCGTTTCTACAAGGCGTTACCCCTGCGGATGCTTTAAAGCACCCCAATTGGTCTATGGGCAGTAAGGTGACTATCGACAGCGCCACCATGATGAACAAAGGACTGGAGCTTATTGAAGCAATGCATCTTTTCGGTGTATCAGAGGACAAAATTGAGGTAATAATCCATAGGGAAAGCATAATACACTCCATGGCGGTTTTTGCCGACAACGCGGTAATCGCTCAAATGGGCGTGCCGGATATGCGCCTTTGCATACAGTACGCCTTAACATATCCAAACCGTCAGCCCTCCTTGGCGGCAGAGCTGGATTTCGCCACCCTTGGCTCCTTAAGCTTCTACCCGCCGGACGGTAATGCGTTTCCGCTATTGCCCCTTGCCCGCTACGCGGCAAAGCAAGGCGGCACCACCCCTGCCGCCATGAACGGCGCCAACGAGGTGGCGGTAGAGCTGTTCCTTAAAGGCAGGCTTTCCTTTACGGGCATATCAGATGTAGTAAGCAAGGTTACCACCGAGCATTGCTCTGTGGCTGACCCCACAATAGACCAAATCGAAGCCGCGGATATCGCGGCACGTCAGCGCGTTTTAGCGCTGACGGCGTAACCGACCCATTTTTTCGGAGACACAGAATGAACCTTATTTTAACCATAGTTTTAACTCTTTTTATTTTCGGCATCCTTATAGCCATCCACGAGCTGGGCCATTACCTTGTTGCCCGTTTTTTTAAGGTGGGTATAAGAGAGTATTCCATAGGTATGGGCCCAAAGATAGTGCAAAAGCAGGGCAAGTACAATAAGTTTACCCTGCGCGCTTTGCCTATCGGCGGCTATGTGGATATGGTGGGTGAGACCTCGGAGGACGACGGCAGTGCGCCGGAAGACGCAGGCAAAGCTCCGCTTAACACCAAACCGGTTTGGCAACGCATACTTGTGGTGCTGGCGGGTCCCGCTATGAATATTCTGTTGGGTCTGCTTATTATGGCTATCCTTGTGCTGTTTCAGGGGCAGATCTACGGCACCACGGTGGAAGAGTTTAGTGTAAATTCTGTAAGCAACCACAGCCTGCCCTATGTAACAAAAGACGGCGGCGGTCTGCAAAAGGATGATATAATCTATGCGGTTAACGGTGTCCTTGCCGAAACGAACGGCAACATCGGCAACTTTATTAAAGAACATCCCACCGCAGACGAGCTTATAATTATCCGCCGTAACAGCGGCACCATTATAAACCCCATAGAGTATAAAAACACCGACCTTACAAAATTGCCCTTAAGCTTTAATAAAGAGACAAAGCTGTTTTACTTGACCGAGGATCGTGGCGATTTAAAAAAGGACGATGCAATCTACACCGTAAACGGCACAGATATAACCAAAAAGAATTACAGCTCAACAGAAGAGCTTTTCAAGGCATACCCCAATACCTATACCGTGGGTGTTTACCGCTTTTATAAGGTGTATACCGAGCCGGAGTTTAAAACCCTGGCTTTAGATAGCTTTAGCGAATTGCCCCTTTATGACCGTGACGGCGTTTTAAGCTTTGAGAAAGCCTATAACGGCATAGAGCTAAACGCACAGCTTTTCGCGGTTAACGGTACAGAGCTTGACCCCGCCACCAAGCCCGAGGAATTCCAAAAGCAATACGGCGATTCAAGCGGCGAGATAACCGTTAAATATAATTGGCATCATTATCTGCCCAACCCCATAGTTTTGCATAACGTTGACCTTACAGCTCTTTCTCTTGCCGCCAGCGGCGCTCTTGAAGAAGGGGACGAGATATACAAGGTGGGCTCTTACCGCAGTCGTGTGGAAACCGATATGCGCTACGGCATATTTAACGAGGGTGTGGGCCCTGCCGACGTTACCGTCATAAGGGATGGCGAAAAGAAAACCGTAAGCAATGTTGTATTCCACAACGTGGAACAGCAGGGCATTACCTGCGGATACGCGGATTTTACCACAAAAATAGAAGACAAAAGCTTTGGCACAGTAGCGTACAACGCGGTGTTCCAGCCCGTATCCACCCTTACCATGACTGTGGACAGCGTCCTTCAAACCTTTAAGGGCAAATACGGGGTAGAGGCACTATCCGGCCCCGTGGGTATAGGTGAGCAGGTCGGCGACGCTATTGAGGTTATAGAATCGGAAGACAGCGGCGCAGGTATAGAGTACTTGTTTACCCTTATAGTGCTTGTGTCCTTAAGCCTGGGTATATGCAATCTTTTGCCTTTGCCGGTTTTGGATGGCGGTAGATTTGTGCTGTACGCAATCGAGGGTATCCGTCGCAAGCCTCTTAATCCCAAGGTAGAGCAGGTGCTTATGGCTATAAGCTGGGTCTTGGTAATGGGTCTGATGATATTTGTTTTGTTTAAGGATGTTACAAAATTATTTTAGTTTAAAGTACGTTTTATTGCACTTGCTTGGTGCTAATGTATGGACGGTAAAGATTTTATGAGAAAATCAAAAACAGTAATCGCAAGAGGTTTGCCCATCGGCGGCGGCAATCCCATCAGTATACAGTCAATGCTTAACGCTCCGTCAGAGGATAAAGAGGCTTGCCTTGCACAGCTTAAGGCATTAGAGGCCTGCGGCTGTCAAATAGTACGCATGGCGGTAAACAGCAAGGCGGCGGCAGAAACCTTGGCATACCTTTTGCCCCGCACCTCCTTGCCCCTGGTGGCGGATATCCATTTTGACTATAAGCTTGCCCTGTTGGCGGCAGAAGTGGGTGTTTCCAAAATCCGCATAAACCCCGGCAATATCGGTGCGGCGGAAAACATAAAAAAGGTGGCAGATGCTTGCAACCTGCGGGGCATTCCTATCCGTATAGGTATAAACGGTGGCAGCCTTGAAAAGCGCTTGCTTGAAAAATACGGCGGCCCCACACCAAAGGCTATAGCAGAAAGCGCCATCGATAACGCAAAGCTGCTTGAAGCTTTCGGTTTTGAAGATATTGTCCTTTCCGTAAAAAGCAGTAACGTAAAGAATATGATAGCCGCAAACCGCATACTTGCGGCAGAAACCGAATATCCCTTGCACTTGGGCGTTACCGAGACGGGCACAGGCGACAGCGCCCTTGTAAAAAGCGCCGTGGGTATAGGCAGTCTTCTTGCCGACGGCATAGGCGATACGGTGCGGGTCTCTCTTTCTGACCGCGTGGAGGAGGAGGTTGCGGCGGCAAAGCTTATACTTAAAAGCGTTGGTGTGCGCCGCGGTATAAACCTTATATCCTGCCCCACCTGCGGCAGAACAAGCTTTGACCTTATTTCAAAGGCAAAAGAGCTTAAGGCAAAGCTCGATGCCATAGAGTGTGACAAAAACATAAACGTGGCTCTTATGGGCTGTGTGGTAAACGGCCCCGGCGAGGCTAAAGAGGCCGATATCGGTGCCGCCGGCGCAGGTGACCGGGCGGTTATTTTCCGCAAGGGACAGGTGCTTCGCCGTATTTCCGCTACTAATATTGTGGAAGAGCTGCTTGCGGAGCTGGACGTTTTATTAAAGGAAGATACATAAAAGATGAAGCAAGCCTTCTTAAACAAATTCTCGCGCTATACCCCCACCGAAAAAGAGGGGGCGGCGTTGGAAAAGCTTACGGATTTTAGCATAAGAATAGATAAAGAACAGCGCAAAATAGGTGCTGCTCTTACTTTTTCGTGCTATGTTCCTCAAGATATTATCTACGGTTTAGAGGCTAATATAAAAAATTTGTCCGGCCTTACCGACGTGCTTTTTCGCCCCCGTTTTGCAGGCGTTGCTTTTGAAGAAAAGCACGGGCGGGGGCTTATTGCTGTTTTCTCTCGCTTTGACGGAAAAGGTGTAGCAAAGGGCTTTTTTGACGGTAGCGAGTTTACCTTTAGCGGCGACAAGCTTACGGTAAAACTGCGCCGCGGTCTTGATCCTTCTTATTTGTACCGCATAGGTGCCGACCGCTTCTTTGAGGAATGTATTGCCGCTCAATTCGAAAACAGCACCGTTAAGGTGAGCTTTGCGGGCAACGCAGAGTATATCTTTCAGTCTGCCGAGGCGGACGCGTTAGAGAAAGAAGCCACCGACCGTATGCGTGAGTATCAGGCTAAACAGCAGGAGAAAGCCGCAGCGGAGGCGGAAATATTAAGACGGCGCGAGGAAGCCAAGGAAAGCCCCAAGGATAGCTCGGTAGACGGCACCGCTGTTGACAAAGAAGCCCACACCGATGGAGACGAGGGCTTTTACACCTGCGGCAAGATCCGCTTTGACCTGCGGGATAAAGAGGTGGTCTACGGCAGACCCACCGCCGCCGCGCCCACGCCCATAGCTGCTCTTGAAAAGGAGCGCAAGGGAACCGTATGCGGCGAGGTTTTTCTTGTGGAGAAAAAGGAAAACCGCGACGGCACCCGCGTAAACTATAAAATATACATTACCGACCTTTCATCCTCTGTGATAGTGCGCCTTTCCGATGGCATAGAGGGCGCCGTTGGCGGTATTAAAAGCAAGCATTGTGTTCTCGTAGAGGGCAAATACATCTTTGACCCTTATGACGAGGAGTATATACTTAAGGCAAGTTCTTTGTGTAAGATAAAGCGCACATCAAGGGTGGATACCCATCCCACTCCCCGTGTAGAGTTGCATTTGCATACAAATATGTCTGCTTCCGACGCGCTTTGCAACACGGCAGAGCTTGTGTCCATTGCAGAAAAATGGAATATGCCCGCTATTGCCGTTACCGACCACGGCAACGCGCAAGCATACCCCGAGCTGATGGCCGCAACCACTAAAAAACGGGGCGGTCCATCACCCGTTAAGCCCATCTACGGTATGGAGGGCTACCTTGTTGACGATACTGCAAGGGCTGTTTTCGGATATACCGAGGCTTATAACAAATCCCTTGCAGAGGACGAGTTTGTTATTTTCGATATAGAAACCACGGGGCTTTCTCCCGTTTCTTGCGGGATAACCCAAATAGGTGCAGTAATCTATAAGGGCGGTCAGGTAACAGCAGAGTTTGAGACCTTTGTTAACCCCGCTATGCCCATACCCGAAGAAATAACGCGGCTTACAGGTATAAGTGACGACACCGTTAAAGATGCTCCGTCAGAGAAAGAGGCGGTTGCCGCTTTCCTTGAGTTTTGCGGCGACAGAATGTTAATAGCCCACAACGCGCCTTTTGATACCTCCTTTATCCGAAAGGTGGCAGGCCGCGACGGCTTGGAATTTGACAATCCCTATCTGGATACCGTATCTCTTTCCCGCTATGTCAACGCCGAGCTTAACCGCCACAAGCTTAACTTGTTGGCAGAGTATTACAACCTTGGCGAGTTTGACCACCACCGCGCCACCGACGACACAAAAATGCTTGCGGCCATATTCGCCTGCATGGTGGAAAAGCTTAAAAAACAGGGCGTTTATACCGTTGGCGAGATGCTGGAGGCCATGAGCGGCTCCTCTGACCCCAAAAAGATTAAAGATGTTTACCATATATCTATTTTAGTAAAAAACAAAACAGGGCTTAAAAACCTGTATAAAATTATAAGCAGCTCTTATCTCGACTCCTTCTTCCGTGTGCCGCGCATACCCAAAACCGTGTTAAGTCAGCACCGAGAAGGGCTTATCATAGGCTCTGCCTGCGAAAGGGGCGAGCTGTACCGCGCGGTGCTTGAGGGCAAAAAGTACGGCGACCAGCTTAAAATTGCCGATTTTTACGACTATTTTGAGATAATGCCCAACTGTAATAACGCATTCCTTATCGAATCCGGCGAGGTGCGTGACGAAGCGGCACTGTGCGAGATTAACCGCAAGATAGTTGCCATCGGCGCAAAACAAAACAAACCTGTTTGCGCTACCGGTGACGTGCATTTTATCAATCCCGAGGACGAAATATACCGCAAGGTTATGCTTTGGGTAAAAAAGATGAAAGGTGCCGATAGCGACGTTGGGCTTTACCTGCGCACCACAGACGAGATGCTTGAAGAGTTTGCATATCTTGGTAAAGAGACCGCCTTTGACGTGGTAGTAACCAATACCCGCAAAATAGCGGATATGATAGAAACCGTATTGCCTATACCCGACGGTCAATACACGCCGGAGCTGCCCGGTGCCGCCCAAGAGCTTGAGCGGCTGTGCTATGCCGAGGCGGAAAACCGCTTTGGCAAGCCCTTGCCACAGGTGGTAAGCGACCGCTTGGAAAAAGAGCTTAATTCTATAGTAGAGCACGGCTTTGCCTCTCTGTACATGATAGCCGTAAAGCTTGTTAAAAACAGTGAGGAAAACGGTTACCTTGTAGGCTCCCGTGGGTCGGTTGGCTCGTCGGTGGTAGCCTCGCTTTCGGGCATCTCCGAGGTTGACCCTTTCCCGCCCCACTACCGTTGCCCCAACTGCAAAAAAAGCATTTTCTTTTTGGATGGCAGTGTTGGCAGCGGATTTGACCTGCCCGATAAGGATTGCCCCGATTGCGGTACCAAGATGATAAACGACGGGCACGACATTCCTTTTGAAACCTTCCTTGGCTTCAAGGGCGACAAAGCCCCGGATATTGACCTTAACTTTTCCGGTGAGATACAGGGCAAATCCCATAAATATACCGAGGTGCTTTTCGGTGCGGAAAACATTTTTCGTGCGGGTACCGTGTCGGGTATAGCCGAAAAAACCGCCTTCGGTTACGCAAAAAAGTATGCCGAAGAACACGGCAAAAACCTTTCCAAAGCTGAAATATCCCGCCTTGCCGCGGGCTGTACGGGGGATAAGCGTACCACAGGTCAGCACCCCGGCGGCATAGTTGTTATTCCAAAGGAATACCAAATCTACGATTTTACCGCAGTTCAGTACCCTGCGGAAAAAGAATCCAGCGGCGTGGTTACCACCCACTTCGCTTTTGAATACCTGCACGATACTCTGCTTAAGCTGGATATGCTTGGGCACGACGTACCCACCATTTACAAAAAGCTTACCGACTATACGGGTATAGATGTGCGCACCGTCCCCATGAACGACCGCAAGGTTATGGACCTGTTCCTTTCCACAAAATCCTTGGGGGTTGATCCTGAAACCATCGGCAGCGAAACGGGCACCTACGGTATGCCCGAATGCGGCACTCCGTACGTGCGCAAAATGCTTAAGGTGGCGCGGCCGAAATGCTTTTCCGATTTGCTCCAGATATCGGGGCTTTCCCACGGTACGGGCATTTGGCTTGGCAACGGTGAGGACCTTATTAATAACGGCACCTGCACTATTTCCGAAATAATAGGTACCCGTGACAGTATAATGCTGTACCTTATTCAGAAG
>JAZUQW010000283.1:0-2229 GCA_045605905.1 Eubacteriales bacterium | reverse complement strand
AAGCACCTGTGCGCCGTACCCGCCCTGCCGCCCTTTGACGCCGAGGAGCTTGAGGAACTGTGTGCCCGTGCAAAAAGCCACGTTCCCTGCCGTGTTGCCCATTTTGCGGCGCTGATGGGGCTTAGCTACGGAAGAATAACGATAAGAAAACAGCGTACCCGTTGGGGCAGCTGTTCTTCCAAAGGTAATCTTAACTTTAACTGTCTGCTAATGCTAACACCGCCGCAGGTTATAGACAGCGTGGTGGTACATGAGCTGTGCCATCGCAGGCATATGGACCATTCGCCGCTTTTTTATGCCGAGCTTTTAAAGTTTTATCCCGATTATCACAGGTGGAACGCTTGGCTTAAGACTAACGGCGCCCAACTGTTGGCACGGCTTGGCGGGTCATAAAAAATATGTTGATTTTACGCCGCAGTGCTGATATAATACTTTTTTGAAAGGTGGTTAATATGAAAAAGATTTCTGTTGTATTTTTGATAGTTGCGGTATGTATTTCCGCTATTTGCCTTGTTATCGCCGCTGATAATATCGCTATGGGCGACGTTAATTCCGATGGCGGTGTTGACAGCTTGGATGCGGCGCAGGTGCTTAAGCACGATGCTATGCTTATAAGTCTTGAGGACACCGTACTTGCGGATGTTAACTCCGACGGCAGCGCCGATAGCCTTGATGCCGCCCTTATTCTTAAGTACGACGCAGGCCTTATTACCGACTTCGGCAATATAGATATCCCTGCAGAAAGCGAAAGCTCCGAAATAAGCTTTGATGCCGTAATAGAGGAGAGTAGCGAAGCAAGCGTTTCCACCGAGGACGTTTCTGACATTACGTTTGAAAGCACAGAAGAGTCTTTAGAGGCTGTTATAAGCGAAGAGAGCAGCGAAGACATGGGCTTGCTTGAAAGCAGCGAAGAAGAAAGCAGTGAAGAAGAGAGCAGTGAAGAAGAGAGCAGCGAAGAGGTAGTTATTGCTCCTCAAGAGCAATACGGCACCTATACAGTAAAAACCTTTGACAGCGTAGAAACCGTTGATTGGTCTGTTGTGAATACTGCTCCCATCGATACCTATAAATGGGTCAACAGCGTTACATACGATGCGTATGCACAGCTTGTATATGTTAAGGATTGGGGCTTTATCTGCCGTATGACCTGCATGGAAAGCGACCCGCCCGCACAGTACACGCAGTTTGGCGACCCCGTATATCTTGATAGCTGTATGGAGTTTTTTGCCGCTTGGGATAACCAAAGCTATATTAATATCGAGTCTAATTCCATAGGCGCGCTTGTTTGTCAATACGGACCCACAAAGGCTAACCGCAAGCCCGCTACGGATTATCTGTCTATGGGACAGATGATACAGACCAACCCTCAAATTGGTGAAGATAGCTGGACCCTTACAATCGAGTTGCCCTTGTCAAAGCTTCAGGCGTTTTACGGCAACAAGATAAGTGCCGCCACTTTTGTTTCCGGATATAGCTTTAAGGGCAATTTCTATAAAATAGGCAGTGACCCCATAAGCGGCGTAAGACATTACGGTATGTGGAACGAGGTTGGCACTTCCTCGCCCGATTTCCATCAGCCTGCGTATTTCGGCAGCTTTGTTATGGAATAAATCGTGGTAGCATGGCGCGGCGCCGCGCTTCTCAAATTATATATTAGATGCGAAGAGGCTTTTTGGCACGTTGTGCCAAAAAGCCTCGTTTTCTTTTCTCTATTCTCTCACGACGTACGCTTGCTGTTAAATTTAGTGTTTTCTTCGGGCATGTACCGAAGAAAATACACATTAGTTTCCGCGAGTGCCGATTTTCAAATCGGCGCGAAGGCGCGAGCGAACGGAAATGGTGCTTAATTTTTATCTTTTGGTGTCCCCGTCACGAACGCAGTGAGTGATGGGGTGTTATATTTGGGGTCCCCGCTACGAACGCAGTGAGTAGTGGGGTGTTATATTCGGGGTCCCCGCTACGAACGCAGTGAGTAGTGGGGTGTTTATTAGTTTCCGCGAGTGCCGCGAATGCGGTGCGAAGGCGCGAGCGAACGGAAATGGTGATTAATTATTTTTTTGGGGTCCCCGTTGCGAATGTAATGAGCAATGGGGTATTCTTTTTTATCTCACGACGTACGCTTGCTGTTAAATTTAGTATTTTCTTCGGGCATGTACCGAAGAAAATACACATTAGTTTCCGCGAGTGCCGCGAATGCGGCGCGAAGGCGCGAGCGAACGGAAATGGTGC
>JAZUQW010000282.1:0-5160 GCA_045605905.1 Eubacteriales bacterium | reverse complement strand
TCCGAAGAGCCGATTTTGACCTTCGGCTGACCTTCGATTACCGGGTGTTCTGCGGCGACGCTCTCGCAAAAATGGCGCCCTTCGCTGATCTTTCGCAAAGACTCCTCTCTTGCGGCGAGCCGTTCCGCCTGCTCCTTTGCCCGCATAGCGTTCTGGGCAGCGAGCTTCTGCTCCTCGACGGCTTTCAAATCCTCGGCGGTCGGCTGCCCGGGGTCTTTCATTTTGTTCCACTCGGCTTCCTGCTCGGGCGTGGGCTTACGGTAGCTCTTGCCGGTCATAACGCCCTTCAGGGCGACGTATCTCGCGTATTTATAAAGCGGGTGTTCAGCGGTGAGGGTGGTGTGATCGTCGTCGAAATAGTCTGAATAGGGGTCGCTGTTATTTTTTACGGTGAAATACTCGCGGGGCAGACGGTCGCAGCCCTTGACTGAAAAACTGACGCTGTTCTCGTCGAACCAGAAGAAGCAGGGGATAAGCCTGCCGCCGTCAACCTTTATTCCGTTATAGTAGAACTTCACGCCCTTTTCGGGCTCCTTCTGCTTCGGCTCCACGGCGGCGGCGCTCAGGCGCTCGTAAACGGCCCTGTATTGCGAGGCATGTATTTTGAGAGCTGATACCTGCTCTGTGTCGCCGAATCGTCTCTGAAGCTCTTCCGCCCGCTCCTGCGCCTCGTCAGCCTTCTTCTTGAAGTCCTCCGCAACATAATAGGGATTGACGCCGCTCACGATTTCTATTTTTGCATTTTCGGCGTTGTGCTTTTTCGCCTCATAGTTTTTACGGCTGTCGCTGCAATAGGACTTAAGCGGCCAGCTTTGAACGCTTGACGCGCTTGAAACGCATATCTCGCCGTTCTTCTTTACCCGGTGGAGGTAAAGCCTGTTTGTGGTGTCAGCGTCAAGGTCGGAAACATAGAAAAGCCCGTTGCTCGTCTTGAAATACGCACTGCTTATCTGCACGATGTCGCCCGTTCTGATCTCGATATTATTGCTGTCTTTCATAGCTCTCTTTCTCCTTATCTCTTGATTAAAATTATCGGGCGCAAGGTTCTGCCCTGCGCCCGATAATTTATGATGCCATCGGTTTTTGCAAACGGAAACCGACTTTTATATTTTTTTAATTTCAAAGTCGCAGCCGAGATTATCGGCATACTCGACCGCCTCCTCCAAGGTGGCAAGTCCTTCGGTGAAGCCTTGGCGTCGGAGCTGCTCTTTGGGGTCACTCTGAACAAATCTCGTGCTCCTCCTTCCATTTTCTTTTCTCATATAGTCCGAGAGGGGTAAGAGCGCCATCGTCGCAGAACGCGGCGACCTCGGCAAATTCAACCTCCGGAAGCAGCTCCGATACGATCTCTGCAAACCGGTCCCCGATGCCCTCGTTTGCTTCAACGTAGGCAATGACGTTTTCCACAAGCTCACGAAGCCACGAATTTTCAAAACCGCTGAAGGTCTCTTCCAGATAAGCCATAAAGCCGACTTTATCAAAGCCTCTGTACATTTTTTTGTTCTCCTTTCAAAAATAAAAGCGCGGGGCTTTACGCCTCGCGCCGGGTGTTCGGTTTTTATTTTATCGGCTGCGGCGAAAAACCCCTTTCTTTAGCTATGGGGATATAAGCCGCCCTTTCTAAAGTTTTTTATTGCAATAGATTTGCTGTTGTGATATAATACTGGTATGGAATACAAGTCTAATCGAAACGTGGTCTACTCCTGCAAGTATCACGTGGTCTGGTGTCCAAAATATCGGCGCAATGTTCTAACTGGTGAAATCGAAACGCGGTTAAAGGAGTTGATTGTTGAAACCGCTAACGGTATAAGCGCCGATGTAATTGAAATGGAAATAATGCCCGACCATGTGCATCTGCTGATTGAGGTTGACCCGCAGTACGGTATAAACAAAGCCGTGAGACACATCAAGGGGGTATCTTCTCATACTCTGCGAACCGAATTTCCGTCATTGAAATCTCGCCTCCCTACCTTGTGGACAAATTCGTATTTTGTTTCAACCGTTGGCGGCGCTCCATTGTCTGCCATTAAGCAGTACATTGAGAACCAAAAGAATGTTTGAGGAACGCTATGGAATATTCCTACAAATTCCGCATATACCCAAACGCAGAGCAGGAAAACTTAATTCAGCGCACTTTTGGCTGTGTGCGGTTCGTCTATAACAGTTATCTCGCCTTGCGCATTGAAGCATACAAGGAACATGTAGAGACGATGAATTACGTTGCCTGCTCTAACAACATAACCTTGCTGAAAAAGAAGCTGGAATGGCTGCGCGAGGTTGACGCTACTGCGCTTCAATCATCTTTGCGCGACCTTGACACGGCTTTTCAGAATTTCTTCCGTGGCGTGAAACAGGGAAAGCGCGTTGGTTATCCGAAATTCAAGAGTAAGCGCGACAGGCACAAAAGTTATAAGTCAAAGCGTGTTGGGGAGAATATCACCGTTGTCGGCAACAGGGTTAAGCTCCCGAAACTCGGTCTTGTAAAGTGCCGCGTCAGCAAAGATGTCAAAGGGCGTATTCTCTCCGCGACAGTATCGCAAGCGCCGTCCGGCAAGTATTTTGTTTCCCTCTGCTGTACCGATGTTGAGATTGAGCCATTGCCGTCCACCGGCGCGATTGTCGGCGTTGACCTTGGTATCAAGGCATTAGCTACGACCTCGGACGGCGACTTCTACCCGAACAACAAGCACCTGTACAAGAGCGATAAGAAACTACGGCTTTTGGCAAAGCGGTTGTCTCGCAAGCAGAAAGGAAGCAAAAACCATGAAAAGGCGCGTGTTCGCAAGGCAAAACTCGAGGAGCATGTTGCCAATCAGCGCCGTGACGATATCCAGAAAGCTACCACCGACCTTGTGCGTAAGTACGATGTGATTTGTCTCGAAAACCTGAAAACCAAAGGTATGATGCAGAATCACAAACTGGCGCGTTCGGTTGCTGACGCTTCCTTCTCTGAATTTCGCCGTGAGTTGGAGTATAAAGCGTCTTGGTATGGGAGAACGGTATCGGTGATTGATACGTTCTATCCTTCCTCGCAGTTGTGCCACGCTTGCGGCTACCGCAACGCGGAAACAAAGAATCTTAACGTGCGCGAATGGATTTGCCCAAACTGCGGTTCACATCACGACAGGGACATAAACGCCGCAGTAAACATCTTGAACGAAGGACTGCGCCTGTTGGCGTAAGCCTAAACACGGTAGGGCGGGACACGCCCGAACCTATACGCTTGGTGAGAGTATGTAAGACGCTTCGGCGCAACACTCGCTGACCCAAGAATCCCCCGGCTTAAGCCGTGGGGAGTGTCAACGGCTGTTCTATGTCCTCATAAAGATAGAGGATATGCTCGCAATCTGTTCGGGTGCTGTATGAATGATATGCGCCGCTCTTGTCAATGCCGTCGCGCACGTTGAGATCCTTGAATATGACCTGCGCCGATTTGCGGTAGTCGCGCTCTCCGGTCTCTGCGTTCCGGCTCGCCTCGTCAAGCTCCGCCATTTTCTCGTCGCTCACGTCGAAAATGCAGAGCGACGTCTGAACGTCGTCATTCTCGTGCTTCGGAACGTCGATTTTTGCAAGCAATTTGTAGTGTTTATTCTCCACGCTGCACCTCCTGCTCAGTCAATGTATTCGTACTCGTCCCACATATCGAGGACGGAAAAGGAAAGCCTGATGCCTTCGCCCAGAGAGCTGAAGCAAACGTCGTCAGCCTCGGCGTACAGCTCGGAAAGAATTTTTGTTACCCTCTTATCGTGGGAAGAAAACACCTCCGGAAGTGTAACCAGGACTGTGCTGTGTCTGTTCCTGCGGTCAAACGGCGAATAGGTGTGAGCTATTCCGCTGTCTAATTTGTGAAGCTCCATACACTTTGTACGCATATCCGCAACCCGCTGCTCTTTTTCCTTGTTGATCGTCACGCCACGGAAGCGGTCTATCTCGTCGCACTTGTCCTCAAGCCACGCCGCAAAGTCGCCGCCGTGATCCTTGATTTCCTTCAGCGTTCTTATATCTCTTATATCATCTGCCATTATGTTCCTCCGTTTTTTTATTTCAGTATAGCACCCTGCGGGCAAAAATCAAGCTCGATTTTGCCCGCACCTTATGATGCCGGATAAATTCAGTTTTGGAAACCTTGCAAAAAATAATTTTTAGATTGACAGCTTTAAGGGCTTTCGGCTGTTATTCTTCTACAAATACGACACTATACCATGTGCAATTATCGTGGTAGCTTAATAGCCATTCTTCAAGTTCATATTTTGTTTGCTCTTCTGCTAAATAGTTGCCGTTCTCACGATACGGGACTTTTCTGACAACGCTTGTTCCATCTGCATATTCCGCTTTAGCTTCCCACATGATATTTTCCTTTCTGCTAATTATTAAAATAAGCATTGACAAACCTTTATGTGGCTGCAATGTTGCTTTCTGAGCTTGTACTCTTTCTCGTCTATCTTATGATAGTCTGCGCTAATAAATTTATATTGCTTGCCGTTCTTTATCCAAGTAATACAATATCCTAACTGCATTGTGTTATCCTTTCTGCCCCTCGTGACCTCCGGAGCGGGATGTTCTCATTGTGCGTTTATCTCTATAAATCCCACACCGCAAACCGTAAAGCTGTTTACCTTTAGATTTCCACTTTCCTCGTCTATATTCTGAGGCTTGCCCTCATAAACAAGGATTCGAGCATCTCCCGCACTTTTAAAAACCATAACGCGGGGATTTGTGCCATGATCATTCATCAAACTTGCCAACGCTTTTACTTTCATTTTTACGCTCCCCCTTTTTGATAGTATCTGCGCCGCATTCAATCACTGTTCTGTTCTGCAAGCTCGTCCCGCATAAGCGAGACCCAGGATAAAAGCTCATGACCGATTTTGTTTGCGTAGTATTCCGCTTTTGCCTCGTCCTCAATGTCGATTCTCGTCCAATCACCGCTTTCGCCTTCGAGGAAGCCAAGCGAAGCGGTGTTCTCCGTGACCTTTATCGTGACTGTGATTGTCTTTTCCATCAGTACGCCTCCTGCTGTTCAAGCCATAGCTCTTCAAGAAGCTTGCCGCGGAGCTTGAACGGCTGCTCAGCCTCGACCGCTTCGGTGTTCTGTTCTATATTTTCCATTTCAGCCCTCCTTGAACCATCTCTTATACTGCGATTCGGCGCAATAGCCCG
>JAZUQW010000281.1:0-2680 GCA_045605905.1 Eubacteriales bacterium | reverse complement strand
CTGCGCACAGCCTTTTCGCCGTTTTTGCGCACATTAAGTGCCGCGCCAACAGGCAATTCGGGCATAGAAGCGATGGTATCAAGCAAGCGCATATCACTGCTTAAAAGCTTATTATTTATCATTATATATGCTCCGATTAACAATTAGTTTTTTGTTTTTATACATTCTCTGCAAAAAATCTCGGTAAGCTTTGGCATTATCTCTTCTTTGGCACCGATGTCTTTCAGCTTACCTTCTGCCACTATGGCAATACGGTCTGCTGTTTGCATTACCCGTTCTTGGTGAGAAATTATCATCAAAGAGCCGCTCTTTTCCTTGCCCAATGTGCTAAAAGCGTTGACTAACATATTGAAAGACCAAATGTCTATGCCCGCTTCAGGCTCATCATAAATAGCAACCTTAAGGTCACGCACCAGCAGAGAGGCTACCTCTATCCTCTTAAGCTCACCGCCGGAAAGCGTAGCATCCAAAGCTCTGTTAAGATAGTCCGCGGCACAAAGCCCCACGCGGGACAAATACTTGCAACATTCATTGTCGCTTATTTCGCCGCCGGCTGCCAACTCTAACAGGCGTTTTACGGTAATACCTTTAAAACGGGGCGGTGCCTGAAAAGCGTAGCCAACACCAAGCCTTGCCCTTTCGGTTATATCCATATCGCTAATATCTGTGCCGTCTAAAGTGATTTTTCCCGCCGACGGTTTAATTATACCCATGGCAAGGCGCGCCAAGGTGCTTTTTCCGCCGCCGTTGGGGCCCGTAACAACAAGAATTTCGCCATCCTTTACCTCTAAAGAAAGGTCTTTTATTATATCTGCGCTACCGTCCGGAACAGTGTAGCGTACATTTTCAAACTTCAGCATTATATTAATTTCTCCTTAGTGTAGGCAAACGCTGTATTCAAATAATCACTGCCCACAAGCTTTTCTGCTGCAGACAAAGCGTTTTCAATATCTATAATTCCTTCAACATTATGTGCATCGGTGCCCAGCGTAAACACAAAGCCCTTGCCGGCCAACTTTTTAAGCTTGCGCTTATGTCTGCCGCAAAATGACTCTATATTCACTTGTGCGCGACATCCCATATCAAACAGCTCTGCAAGAAGCCCTGCATCTAACAAATACGGGTATCTTTCTATATGGGCAAGCACGGGTGTGATGTTACAATTAAAGACAAGCTTTTCTATGTTTTCTGCTGTTGCGGAAGATAACTTTTTATCATAAGGTAATTCTGTAAGCATTACCCCTTTGCCATCAACGGTAAGAGGCATTAGGTCCTCGTTGTTGAAAAGCAAAGATGTTAAATACACCTCTGCACCCAAATGTAGTTTAGGTACATCTTTGTTGTCAACAGCACGCAAAAGAGTGTCAAAAGCTTTTCGTCTGGCTTCTGTAAAATCTTCAACAGAGCAAGCGTTGGAATAATAATGTGAGCTTAAAACAACATTATTAAAGCCTGTAGCTTTCAACAAGCTTAACATTTCCAAAGAAACAGCGGGGGAGAGGGCACCGTCATCAAAATCAGGCAAAATATGGGTATGAAAATCTGTCATTATTTATCCTTTTCTTCCTTGTTAAGGGGGGCAGGCTCGGTATTGATCTTATCCATATACTTGCCCATGCTTTTATATTTGCGCGTTACATTCTCGCCTGAACAATTCACAACTACACCTAATATTTTTGCGTTGATAAACTGTAGTTTAGAAAGCGCTGCTTCTAACTCACCATGAGAAGAGTAGTTCTGTCTTGCCACAAGAACCATACCGTCAGAAATTTTTATCAGCGGCAACGCATCTGCAACTACGTTTATGGGAGGTGTGTCAATAATTATATATTCGTATCTTTCAGACAGGGTATCAAGCATTTTTAGCATACGCTCACTGGCAAGCATTTCCGAAGGGTTTGGAGCGATAAGCCCGGAAGAAAGCACATCCAAATTTTCAAATCTTGATTTTTGTATTGCTTCATCCAAGCTTGCAAGCCCGCTCAATACATTGGAAACACCCACGTTGTTACTCAAACCTAAAGCTTTATGCATACGAGGCTTTCTTAAATCGCAGTCGATAAGCAAAACCTTTGAGTACGCCCTGGAAAACGATACAGCCACATTAAGTGCGGTTGTACTTTTACCTTCAGAGGGAATGGCACTGGTGAAAACCAAACGACGGCATCCTTCCTTCATAACCGAAAGTGCAATATTTGTTCGAATGGCTTTATACGCTTCCTTTACAGAAAACATAAGCGCGGTTTCGTTGTCATTATTATAGGAAGAGTATTTGTTTACATATTCAGGGGTCTTTTTCTTAAAAAACATACTGTCTCCTCCTACTTTCTGCTTTTTCTCTTGTATTTGCTGTAATATTTGTATTTGCTGTTAGAGGCGGATGCTCTGCTGTCAAAGGTGGGCACCATACCCAATACAGGCAGATTGTATCTTTCTTTTATTTCGGAAAAGCTTCTCAATCTGTAGTCATACAAATCCTTAACAAACACTATAAAGAATGCAAACAAAGCACCAAGCGCAAAGCCTATTACAACGCTGCGTTTATAAGAAACCGAGCTTACGCCGGTTATTCTCGCATAGTCAACCACATTTATACGCTCAACGCCGAATTCGTTAAACAAATAATCCGACGTGCATCCTTCTACTGCTTTGGCGATATTGTACGCAAGCTCTTTATTGG
>JAZUQW010000280.1:0-5451 GCA_045605905.1 Eubacteriales bacterium | reverse complement strand
TTTTTGTGACAGCGTATAGGGCTGCGCCTTATATTCTTCTGCATTGTACGCCAAACGCTGTATACGCTTGCGATAAATCGAAAGCACGCCTTTAACTTCTAAATTTCTGATAGTTGCGGCGGATATGCCTGCTTTGGACAGGTCGTCAAAAGATCTGTCGCCCTCTGCTAAAAGTTGTACAAGCAGTTTTTGCTTTTCACCTTTTAGCTGAACATCGGAAGTTAAAAGCTTTGCCCAGGCAACAGTTTTTATATTCGTTTTTTCTGCAACCTCGCTGTGTCTTAACAGCCGTCCGTTTTTGCAAAGTACCGTAGCAAGAGTTATGCCCTCCTGACCAAAGGAGTGCAAAATGTCTTTTTCATACGCTTTTTCTTTTTGCTTTACAAAACAGTATAGTTCTTCCTCACAATCGGTATCAACGGCAGTATAATACACTTGACTTTTAAGGTTGATACCGTAAGGAAGCATAAGCTTAAGCGCACTGCCGTAGGTGCAAAAGCAACGGTCGCGAACAAAAGCCGCCAAAGCCATAGCTTCGTCGGTTGCGGAAAGGTCGTAATCGGGGATTGCCAACAAAGCTTTTACACCCGTCGGCACCGTTTCTTCTTCCCACAAGCGCACGATAAAAGCGCTTTGCCGTCTATTGCTTCTTCCGAAAGGCACCACTGCCAAGGTTCCTACCGAAGCCCTATCCTTAAGGTCAGCGGGAACCGCATAAGTATACGCCTTGTCAAAGGCGATGGTGGTGTCAAGCAAATACACCTCGCACAGCAACATAATTACTCTACTATAACACTAAAGTCGCCCTTTTGAAATTTGTTAACAGCGGCACTTACAGCCTTTTCGTTAGGGTCATCTTCAACATAGTTTTTGTCTAACTCTTTACGTATATCGTTATATTCCTCGTCTTGGTTTTGCTTGTAGGTTATATAACGCGCGCCTTTAGCGGCGGCGATAACCAACATATAACGGTTAACATCGTTGTTTGTCAAATCTTGAACGGAAGGATAAAGCATATCTATATTCCTCTCTTTACAATAATATTCTTAAATTACATCAAAGCCCTTTTGGCTTCTACTGCTTTTTTTACCAGTGCTGCCGTCTTTTCGGGGGCACCCTCTTCGTTAACTATAACCACATCATAGCTTGATGCCAACTGCATCTCTTCCCTTGCCTTGGCAAGTCTCTTCTCTACGGTCTCCTCATCCTCGGTTCCGCGGCCTCTTAAGCGAGCCTCCAGCAGCTCCATACTCGGAGGAGCTATGAACACAGAAAGTGCATCAGGCATAAGACGTTTTATATTAGCGGCGCCCTCTGTCTCTATTTCCAACACCACGTTTACGCCTTTTTCAAGCTGTTGTTCCACAAACACACGGGGGGTACCGTAATAGTTATCACAATAAACGGTATGTTCAAGAATCTTGCCTGCCGCCAAATCATCTTCGAATTCTTCTCTGCTTATAAAAAAGTAGCTTACCCCGTGGATTTCGCCCTCCCTGGGGTTTCTTGTAGTAGCAGAAACCGAATAGCAGTATTCTTTATCATCAAGCACATACTTAAGAACAGTGCCTTTGCCGCAACCCGAAGGGCCGGAAACAATAAGTAGTACCCCTTTTGACATAGTTATTGCATCCTTTCCTGTATAACTTCAGGGCTTTCTGCGGAAAGCACCGTATGCTCGCTATCGGTAACAATAACAGCCTTTGTTTTTTTGCCGCAGCTTACATCTATAACTCTGCCTAAATTTTTAGCATCCTGAACTATGCGCCGTACCGGCAAAGAATCCGGCGAAAGCACCGCCACAATGCGTCCTGCAGAAACAAAGCTTCCACCGCCCACATCTATCAGCTTCATATTGTAATACACCTTATTCCAAATTTTGTATTTGTTCTCTTATCTTTTCTATTTCGCTTTTCGCGTCTATTACGCAACGTGCGATCTCCACATCTTGGGATTTAGAGCCTATTGTATTCACCTCTCGGTTAATCTCTTGCACCAAAAAGTCAAGCTTTCTGCCAACGGCGCCGCCGCCTGCAAGTATAGTTTCAAGCTGACTGAAATGGCTGCCAAGCCTTGCAAGCTCTTCATTAATATCGGCTTTATCTGCAAAAATGGCACATTCGGTAAGCAATCTGCCCTCGTCGGGATTAACGCCCTCCAACAGTTCTTTTATGCGGTTGAGCATTTTTTCTTTTGCCGCCGCAACCGCAAGCGGTGCGCGGGCTTGAATCTTCTTGCGAAGCTCTGCTGTATTTGCTGCATGCTCTTTGATATCGGCAACAAGTTTTTCGCCCTCGGTAGCGCGCATAGCACAAAATGCATCCAAGGCTTTTTCTGCTATGGGCTTTATCAAAGACCAAGCCTGCTCCATATCCTCGTCAACACGGGTAACGTTGAATACTTCGGACTTTGAGCTTACCATAGAAAGGGTAACCTCACCTTTAACACCGTATTCTTCAGAAACACGATTCATAACGCCCAAATAAGCCTCCAAGTAGTCCTTGTTAAGGCTTAATGTAGTAGTATCCCCCTCGGGATTATTAACGGATAGGTATACATCCACCTTACCCCTTGAAATGCGGGAGGAGACAAGTTGTTTTACACGTTCTTCCAGCGGAGTATATAGTCTGCCGATTTTTATGTTTATATCAAGATAACGGCTGTTAACCGATTTTATTTCAAAGCAAATATCCTTGCCTTCCGTAAGCTCACGGCATCTTCCGTAGCCTGTCATGCTTAACGCCATCTGCGCATCTCTCCCCTTTTAATTATCGTATTATTATACCACAGCAAAGCATACACTGTCAAGACTTTCACTTCCGTTTGCGAAGCAGTATATGACCAAATTGCTGTATAATCATATCCACAGCCACGTCTACACACACGGTTACCGCCGCTACGGCTATATACGCCACAACATTGTAAGTGAAATCCATATTAGTTAAGCCAAAAATATTAAGCGAAACGAAAATTATGGCTGTATATGCAACACAGGCGAAGGCGATCTTTATTAGCCACTGCAAAACCCTGTTAGAAAGCCTTTGAGATTCAAACTTTACAATAGGAAACAGCCCGCCGTAAAACATATACAAAAACACGGGCAACTTATTGTGCAAAAGCAAAAACGCCAAGACCGAGGTGACAAAGTAAAGTAAAAAGCAACTGCCTTTACCCCAACGCAACCTTACTGCCAAAACAGCAAAGCCTGCCAAAAAAGCCGTGGTTAAATCCAATGGCTCGAACACGGCGCCCAACAAAAGCACTATTATACTAAGTGCCGCAAGCATGCCGCATTCTGCTACTCTTTTTGTTCTTTTCATAGTTTATCGGCAATTACAGCACAACTCCATACACATAAGCCCCATACAAATATCACAGCCCGAGCAACCTGTGCTGTGTACCGTACGACCGCCGCTGTAGGCGCCGTAGGTATTGCGGGTGAGTATACTGTATGCGTTTCTGTATTCAGAATTGTCAGGCTCCATATCGCAAGCGCGACGTATGTAGTCGGTGCCGTCCAACAGATAGCCTTTTTTTACAAGGACGGTGCCTTTTAAAAAGAACCACTCTGCATCCCTTTCACCTAAAGGCTTCATATCCAAATACCTGCCGGCTTCGGTATAGCGGCCTTGGGTTATTAATGTGCGTATGCGATTGTACTCGCTGCTGCCGCTGTAGCCGCCACTGTAACTGCCACCGCTACCACCGCTTGTGCGTTTATTTCTTATGGTATCGTAAGCCTCGTTTATCTCCCTCATTTTTTCTGCCGCCAAATCCTTAAGCGGATTACTGTCGTCATAATTATCGGGATGATACTTTTTTGCAAGTGCACGGTACGCTTTTTTTACTTCTTCTTCTGTGGCGTGTTCCGAAACGCCAAGTACTGTGTAAGGATTTTTCATTAAAACAACTTACCTTTCAAAAACTGTGGGAGACTCGGCTTTTTATTCCAAATAATCCCTAAGCTTTTTAGAGCGGCTGGGGTGACGGAGTTTACGAAGTGCCTTTGCCTCTATCTGACGGATACGCTCTCTTGTAATGTCAAAGGCTTTACCAACCTCTTCCAAAGTGCGGGGTCTGCCGTCTTCCAAGCCAAAACGCAACTTAAGCACATTTTCTTCTCTGGGTGTTAGGGTGTGAAGTACCTCTAAAAGCTGCTCACGAAGCATTGTATAGGATGCGGCATCTGCAGGCGCCGGAGTATTATCATCTGCAATAAAGTCACCCAAATGGCTGTCTTCTTCCTCACCGATAGGCATTTCAAGCGAAACAGGCTCTTGAGCGATCTTAAGAATCTCTCTAACCTTTTCCACAGGCATATTGATCTCTTCTGCTATTTCATCTGCGGTAGCATCTCTGCCCAGGTCCTGAAGCAACTGACGGGAAACACGAAGCACCTTATTTATAGTTTCAACCATGTGCACAGGTATACGAATAGTTCTTGCCTGATCTGCGATAGCACGGGTGATAGCTTGGCGGATCCACCAAGTAGCGTAGGTAGAGAACTTATAACCCTTGTTGTAATCAAATTTTTCTACTGCGCGCATGAGACCCAAGTTACCCTCTTGGATAAGGTCAAGGAAGAACATACCGCGGTTTACATAACGTTTTGCTATACTTACAACAAGTCTTAAGTTTGCCTCTACAAGCTGTTGCTTTGCCATGGTATCACCGGAAGCCATTTTGCAAGCCAGCTCTAACTCTTTATCGGCGGAAAGCAATGGAACCTTACCTATCTCTTTAAGATACATACGCACAGGGTCATCCATAGGCAAACCATCTTTGGAAAGCAGTTCATCCACGTCCTCTTGACACTTTTCAAGGTCTTCAGCTTCCTCGTCTACTTCGTCAAAAAGGCCATTTTCGTGGTCATTAACTATTTCTATGCCCTTTGCCTCAAATTCAGCCACAAGCTTTTCAAAGACTTCTATGGTGCAATCCGCGCCATCAAGCATATCCAAAAACTCGCCTGAAGAAAGCGTACTTTTTTCATCAGCAAGGTTTAAATTAACCGTTGCTTCCATATCTGCGTTTGCCGTTAATATCTCTTTATTTTCCATAGTCTATTTATCCTCCGATAGTTTCTTTTTTTCCTTAAGTTTAGCTATATATTCTTCCAACGCGGCGGCACCTCTTTGAGAGATATCCGCATCGTAATCTGATTTTAGTTTTTCGCGTTCAAGAGCGTTTATGCAAGCCATAAGCGCCTCGGAGCTATTATCGTTCATCGATTGCCTTGATGCCAGCATCCCCGTAACTCGAGAAAGCTCTTCTGCCGTAAGTACACCGTCCTTTGAAAGCACCGGCTCCTTCCCCGCCTTAAAATCCTCCTCGTAAAGTTTGAATACCTTTGCGGAAAATTCTGTTATAAAGCTCTCGGCGTTAAGTTTTTCCGCAACAAGCGGATACAGCTCCGGCTTATAAAGAAGTATACCCAAAAGCCGCTCCTCT
>JAZUQW010000279.1:0-17283 GCA_045605905.1 Eubacteriales bacterium | reverse complement strand
AGCAGCAAGAGACTGCGCGGAATGCTCAATATTGAGAACTTCGAGTGGGCAAGTCTCGGCAGCACAACACTGCTTACCGAAGGTCACGAACTTGGCGAGGTAGGCTTGCTCTTCGAGAAGATAGAAGACGAGACAATACAGGCACAGCTTGACCGCCTGGAGCGCATAAAGAAAGAGAAAGCTGAAGCCGCCGATGTCTACGGCTCTGCTTTTCCTCCGGTTCCCGTAACGGTACCCGAAGGCAATGAATAACGCACAGTATTGGTCTCGCCGCATGGCAGAGCTTGAGGAAGCCCTGCTTAATACAGGCGATGAATATTTGAAACGGCTTGGCAGAGAAACGGCAAAAGCAATAAGGAGAACCGAAGCGGAAATAGCTCTTTGGTATAAACGCTTTGCAAAGAATAACAATATATCTTTGGCAGAGGCAAAGCGATGGCTCACCGCATCTGAACTTAAAGAGCTTAAGTGGACCGTTGAAGAGTACATAGAATACGCCGAGAAAAACGAGCTTGACCCTCGCTGGACAAAGGAGCTTGAAAACGCCTCCGCAAAGGTGCACATAAACCGCTTGGATGCACTTAAGCTTGAGCTTAAACAAAGCGCACAAATCATAGGACAAGCCCAAAAAACAGGCATTAAAAAGGTTCTTGAAACGGTATATAAAGATGGGTATTATCGCACCGCCTTTGAATTTCAAAGCGCCCTGGGTATAGGTTGGTCCCTAAGCGGTGTGGACGAAGCACGGATAAGAAAAGTGCTTTCTTCTCCCTGGACAGCTGACGGTAATACCTTCTCCGACCGAATATGGAAAAACCAACAGGCACTAATTTCAGAACTTGAAACCGCACTTACTCAAATGATAATGCGTGGTGAAGGCCCCCTTGAAACCGCCAAAGCCGTAGCCGACCGCTTCGGCGTTGCCCAAAACCGTGCCGCTACTCTTGTATATACCGAATCCGCCGCCTTTGCAGAATCGGCAAGGAACGACTGCTATAAAGAGCTGGGCGTAGAGCTGTGCCGCATAGACGGCACCCTCGATACTGCCACCTGCGAGCGTTGCGGAGCGGTAGACGGCACTGTTCTTAAGCTTTCCGATTGCAAGGTTGGCGTAACGGCTCCGCCTTTTCATCCTCGCTGTCGTTGTACCACCGTTCCTCACTATGACGACTGGGAAGAATTCGGCATAACGCCCGAGCGTATAGCCCGCGATGCAGAAACGGGAGAGCACTTTGAGGTACCCGCCAATATGACCTACGAGCAATGGAAAGCCCTCCAGGATGAACGCCACGGCGCAGGAACAGTTGACAAAAAGCGTAAAATGCATTATAATGAAAAAGCTGATGGTGAGCAGTATATAGAATATGTGGGTCGTTTAGGTGACGAAGCCCCAAAGACATTTAATCAATTTCAAAATATCAAATATGGTGACCACGAGGCTTTTCAAGAGCTTTGCGAGCTGTATAGATATAAGGGCAAGGTGCTAGAGGCCACTTTATCAGACTTCAAGGCGTACAAAGCCATCATGTCGCTCGGCGTAAGGGGAACGGTGAGGGTGCCGCCTAACCCCATTGACATATCTGAGCTTGCTTTTAATGATGAACACGCTACACGTCACGGGTGTACTTTGAATGATGCGGTGGGTTATATTAAAAATGCAAAGTGTTCTATTACCCGTAATCGTTGGGACGGCTCCCATACAAATTATTATAGTTTTGACGGAGCGTCCTATGTTGCTGATGACTCCAACAAAATAAAGACAGCGTTTTCAAACGCAGATTTTGACCCAATAACATGGCGTATTATGGAGGTCTTTAAATGAAAACAGTATATTGTCCGGTAAAGGGCGAACAAATAAACGGTGATGATTGTCTTCTAATCTGTGATGTAGCGGATAAGATGATAAAGCCTAATGTTCTGCCGGAGGGGATTGAATGGAATGAGAATCAACGCAGCGTATGTAAGTCTTGTAAGCATCACGCTGACCTTGATGAGTAAACTCCATACAAATCAGTTTTTGTATTGAAAGCATCGAGCCTTATTGAGGCACGGTGCTTTTTTCATAGTAAGAAAACCGCGCCTTGGCGGAATAGAAATAAAGGGCCGCATTACGGGGACTTGCCCGAGAAAAAGGAAAGCGGCGGAAAGAAAGGAGCATAACACATGGCACTGGAATGGCTTAAGGCAATCTTGGGAGAGGGGTATACCGATACCGTAGATGCGGCGATATCTGCGGAGATAGGTAAAAACTTCGTACCTAAGGCGGACTTCAATGCTAAAAACGAAGCCTTAAAGGAGCAAAGCAGGCAACTTAAGGAGAGGGACACCCAGCTTGAAACCTTAAAGAGCACCGTCGGCAACGCTGAGGAGCTTGCAAAGCAGATAACAGCATTGCAAGAGAGCAATGCCAAGGACAAAGCCGATTACGAGGCAAAGATAGCGGCAATACGGCTTGACAATGCCGTAAATGCTGCACTGTCCTCTGCGGGCGCAAAGAACAATGTAGCCGTAAAGGCTTTGCTTGCGGAGTTTTTAAAGGATGCCAAAGCGGCAGAGGACGGCACCGTAAAGGGGCTTACAGAGGCTATACAAGGACTTGCTTCAGACGAAAGCACGTCCTTTCTTTTTGCCCCAAAAGCCGAAGTACAGCTGTCGGGTATGAAGCCCGGTGACCCCGGAGGAAAAGCTCCGGGCGCCCCTGCAGGAAGTGCAGAGGATTACCGGGCAAGACTTGAAGCCGCAAGAAAAAGCGGAAACAATGTAGCCGCAATAGCGGTAAAGCGCGAAGCAGCGGAAAAAGGCATAACGCTGTTTTAGCAAATTTCAAAAAAGAAAGGATGATAATTGATGCCTAACAATGTAACAGGACTGGGCACTTCTTGGAACCTGCCCAATTATGTAGGTGAGCTTTTTACGGCTTGCCCCACAAAGACCCCCTTGCTTTCTCTTATAGGCGGCCTTACAGACGGTCTTAAAACAGAAAGCGATGTGTTCTCCACAGGCGTGTTGTATGATTTCCCTGCGGCGGCACAGCCCAACATAAGTGAAAACGCATCCGCTACGGCACCTGCCGGCACGGAGATAGCACGCCAACAGCTTACTAATGTTACCCAAATATTCCAGGAGGTAATCGAGCTTACCTATGCCAAGCTTGCAAACAAAGGCAAGCTTTCCGGCATAAACACCGCAGGCGCAAGCAACAGTGTTGGCAATGAGCTTGATTTTCAGGTGGCACGCAAGCTTGAAAAAATAGCAAGAGATGTGGAATACACCTTTTTTAACGGCGTTTGGAATGTTGCTCAAAACGCAAACGAGGCAAACCAAACAAGAGGCCTTATACAGCTTTGCGACGAAGCCGGTAACACACTTGATGCCGGCGGCAAAGAACTTACGCAAGCGCTTCTTAATGAGCTTTGGCGTAAGATGGCGGACAGCGGTGCCGCATTTGATGATGTAGTTGTTTTTTGTAACAGCTATCAGAAGCAGGCGATATCTTCCATATACGCAGATAAAGCCCCCGAATCAAGGACTGAAGCGGGTGTTAATATTACCGATATTCTTACCGATTTCGGCAAGGTTGGTGTGGTATACGATCCCTTTGCACCCACTGGCGCTATAATCGCCGCCGATATTAAGCATATTGCACCCGTTTTGCAGGAGGTTCCCGGCAAAGGCGTACTTTTCCTTGAAGATTTGTCACACACAGGTGCGGCAGAAAGAAAGCAGATATACGGTCAGATAGGTCTTGCACACGGCCCCGGCTTCCTACACGGAACCATAACAGGTCTTGCTACCGGCGCCGCTGCCTCCGCAGCATCTGAAGAAGGCGAGGAAGAATAAAGGGAGGCTTAGGTAATGGCATTAACGGCAGAGTCGATAAAAAACATAGCCTTACGCAGACTTAATGCGCTCGGTATGCTTGAGATAAACGGGCTTTCGTTAGAGCTTAATATCGAGCGTGCAAAAGCCGAATTGTTAAATCAGCTTAACCGCACCGAAGTACCTGACGGGCTTATATATGTTTGGGCGGATATGGCGGCGGGGTATACTTTGTCGGATTCGCTTTCTGCATCTTCCGGCGTATCTGATGAAGATGCTGCTATAACCAACATAAAAGAAGGAGACACCAGCGTTAGCTTTGACGTGTCCCTTTCGTCTGTCGGGATGCTGACGGCAGAGGCAAAGCGCTTATCAACTCCGCCGCCTTCTGCCATAGCTCGGTATAGGAGGCTGTCGTGGTAGGGCATGGTGCCGCCCTCCGCAAATTGTGGAAAGGGCGTTGCACCGTATATGTGTTCGGCTACACAACAAACGAAGCCAACGGTAGGAGCGAAGAGGGCGAAAAGCCTATCATCGCAGACGAACCGTGCCGTGTGTCTTTCGGCTCAAGCCCCGCCGCAACAGACGGCGCAGGCGCAAATACTGCACCGCAAGGCATAAAGCTCTTTATTTCTTCTGCCTTAACCATTCCGCCCGGCAGCAAGCTTACCGTTACCCAAAACGGCAGGACGGAAAGCTACTCTTCATCGGGCAAGCCCAAGGTATACAGCACTCATCAGGAAATAGAGCTTACAGAGTTTAAGGGGTGGGCGTAATGTCTGTAGACCTTTCGGAGTTCAATAAATTTGCAAAGAAAATGCAAAGACTTGAAAAAGAGGCAGGCAGTATATGTGAAGCGGCAGTCAAAGAGCTTGGCGGCCGCTTCCTTGCCCTTGTTATCACAGAAACGCCGCTCGGCAAAAAACCCAAGTTTGAAGGCGATAGGCGTTACAAAAAGGTTAAGAAACGATGGGCTGAATACCAAAAGCATTGGGACGGATATGTGGGCGGCACACTTAAAAGAGGTTGGCTTGCCAAAACATACGAGGAGGCTGCATCGGGAGAGGGGACGCCTACGGCAGAACAAAGCGCCGCATATATAAAAAAGCAGGGCGTAACCAAGTCGGGTCTCACATACAGCCTTACTTTGCTTAACCCCGTTAAGTATGCTTCGTATGTCGAGTACGGGCACAGGCAACAAAAAGGCAGATATGTGCCCGCTTTGCAGAAACGCTTGGTTGTTGGGTTTGCCCCCGGCAAATTCTTTTTAAAGCGTACCATTATAAAGCTACGCCCCGCCATCCCTGCCATCCTTAACAAGCGAATGGCGGCAGAAATAAAAAAGAGGTTTGAAAATGGCTGAAGTTTCCACAAAACTTATCCTCGACGGCATAAGCTTGGCTTTGCACGGTGCTTTCCCGTCCTCAAAAATCGTATGCGAAAATATAAAACAGGGTCTTTACGACGGCGATATGCTTATAACCTTGATTTCCGCAAACGAAAGAGACGATATAGCAAACCGCAAAAACAGATACACAAGCTTTGATATAGCATATTTCGGAGCAAGTCACGAAGCGAATATTGAAGCCGTGGACGGAATAATTTCGGCGCTTCGCATTATCACTCTGCCGGGCGGCGACCGCATCAGAGGCACAAATTTAAGCACTGCACACATTGATGACGTGATGCACGTTACCGTAAGCTATGATTACAGAGCCTACACACCCGAAGACTTCGCAGAAAAAATGACTGTATTGGAGGTATATACAGATGTCTAAAACACAAAAAGCAGAAATGACGAAGGAGGCAAGCCCTGCAAGGGTACCTCCTTCTTTTACGGTAGAACAGCTTTTACGGGCAAAGTGCTTTTCGACCCGCAAAGATGCTCTTATTGCCGCCCTCGACCCTGCCCGTAGATATACCGTAGCAGAGGCACAGGCGGCGCTTACAAATTTTTTAGAAAGGAAGGTATAAAATATGGCAACAATAGGCGGCAATTTTACCGCACAAAACAAAGTATTGCCAGGTGTATACATTAACGCAGTGTCGTCGGCAACAGGTGGAAGCAACGCAGGCGCTCGTGGCACCGTAGCAGTTGCTCTGCCTTTAAATTGGGGGGAAGAAGGGAAGTTTATCGAAATAGACCAAGAGGGCTTTGAAAAGAACAGTCGCCAACTTTTCGGTTATTCCGCTTCATCGCATCAGCTTGTAGCTTTGCGTGAAATTTTTCGAAAAGCACAAAAGGTTCTTGTGTATCGTATAAGCGGCGCAGGTGGTGTAAAAGCCTCTTGCGAATTAGCCACAGCAAAACACAGTGGCATCGCCGGAAACAACCTTAAAATCGCTGTTTCTACCAATATAGATGAACAAAACAAATATGATGTTCTTACATATTTGGACAATAACTTGGTAGACACACAGACGGTAACCTCTGCTGCAGACCTGGTTGCCAACGATTATATAGAGTTTTCTTCATCTGCGACACTTTCGCTTACTGCCGGAACAGCGCTTTTAGGCGGAACCAACGGTGCGATACCTACAGTAAGTGAATATCAAACGTATCTCGATAAGCTGGAAGCTCACAGTTTTAATGTGCTTGTTTGTCCCGTGGATACGGAAGAGGTTGTAGCTTTGTTTACCGCATACACCAAGCGCATGAAAGCAGAATGCGGCATAGATTTTCAGCTTGTAAGTTACAAAAATGCTGCAGACAACCTAGCTGTAATAAACGTAGAAAATTCTGTTACCGGTTATTTTGAAGACGATATAGGTCTTGGCGAATGGGGTCTTGTGTATTGGGTAGCAGGTGCTTGTGCAGGGTGCGCCCTTAACCGTAGTTTAACAAATACTGCTTATGACGGCGAGCTTACTGTGAATACAGAATACACCATAACTGGCTTGGAAGATGCTGTGAAAGCGGGCAAGTTTGTCCTTTACGATGTTCGCGGCCTTCCCCGTGTACTTGAAGATGTAAACTCTTTTGTTACCTTTACAGAAGACAAAGGTAAAACTTTCAGACTTAATCAAACGGTACGTGCTGCAGATAATTTGTCTGAACGGATACGGTATTTATACAGCACTCAATATTCAGGTGTTGTTCCCAATAGCGAGTCAGGCAGAACAAGTCTTTGGAATGATATTTGCAAGCTAATACAAGCAGATGTAGCAGAAGGCGTATACATTAATTTTTCTACAGAATCAGTTGTTGTTTCTGCGGGCGAAGAAATTGGGGCTACTGTAGTACAGATATCCTCATTGACAGTGGCACACACCATGGCAAAGCTGTATTTGACAATGATTCTTAATTAAGGAGGTAAGCGCAAATGGAAAATGCAAAACTTATGAATGCTTTAGATGCATTGTCGGGCTCTACTGCGAGCTGTACCGTTAAGCTGTCGGACGGTGGGCGCTATAATCTTATGCAACTTTACAAGTTCGAAGCAAAGATGGAGGCAACCGCTACCGATGTTGCCATTCTTGGAAGGAACAACAAGGGAAGTAAACCTGTAGGATGGAAAGGCACGTGGAGCGGCACCGCTTATTACAACACAAGCATCTTCCGCAAGATGATGCTTGAGTATAAAAGGAAAGGTATAATGCCCACTATGGATATAACCGTAGCAAACGAGGATCCAACCTCAGCTGCCGGCAGACAGGAGGTGGTTCTCAAAGGCGCTTTGTTGAACTCTATGGTACTTGCAAAGTACGACGCCAGCACTGATACGCCTATAGAAGAGGATGTCTCCGGCACTTTTGATGATTGGGAAATGCCCAAGGAATTTACTTTGCTTCCCGGTATGAGGGATTAAAAAGGAGGAAAATATGGCAAAATCTTTAACTGCGTTTTTATCCCAAAATGCAAAAAAAGTTGAAACACACAAATATGTCGCATCAGAGCGATTCTTAAACGAAGATGGAAACCCCATTGAATGGGAATTCGGCTGCATAACAGGTAAAGAAAACACGGATCTTAACAAACGATTCGACGATGATCGCACAGGATATACGGCAGCGCTTGTGGCAAAGTGTACTATTTTTCCCGACCTTAACGATGCCGAACTTCAAGACAGTTACGGCGTTAAAAGTGCGGAGGCTCTTGTACAAACAATGCTTATATCAGGCGAATACAGTGCTTATGCAAGCGAAGTGTTTAAAGCAAATAAATTCGGTGTAACCCCCGAAAAAGTTAAAGAAGCAAAAAACTGATAAGCGGAGGCGATATTGAGGCGATATATGCCCATTATTGCCTCCAAAAATTTGGTTGGAAACCAAGAGAATTTCTTGACCTCGACTCGCAGGAAAAAGCGTTTGTTATAGCGTCTATCCAAAAGCGGGTCGAGGCAGAAAAGCCCAAATAAAACGAGGAGGTGAAAAGCTATGCAAGATTTTGGTGCGCGGTTTACAATAACAGATTCGATGACTCCCGTCCTTCGAAAAATCAACGACGCAATACAGCTTATGAATAACAATCTTGCTGCCGCCAATGCCGCAACTAAGCTTGGTATGGATGACGAGGCATTTCACACGGTCTTTGAAATAACGCAGGACATAAACAAAGAGCTTGACAAATTCGAAAAGCAACAGCGGCGCATAGCGGCAGAACAGGATAGGGTGACCGATTCTGTCAAGCGCACCTCCGAGGCGACCGATGCGTTGGGTGGAAAGATCGGTTCAGCACTTACCGCCTACGCCGCATTGCAGGCGGCATCTGCCCTTAAAGACCTTTCCGACGACCAAACCTCTGTGACCGCAAGGCTTGATTTGATAAGCGACGGAAACACGGCGGGTCTGCAGGAAGACATATTTGCTGCCGCCCAAGACTCACGAGGTGACTATATGGATATGCAGTCCGTAGTAGCAAAGCTTGGGCTTATGGCTGGCGATAAATTTGACAGCAACGCAGAGATGGTGCGCTTTGTGGAACTGCTTAACAAAAACTTTGTTGTAGGCGGTGCTTCCGATGCGGAGCAAGCCTCTGCCAGCTATCAGCTTGCACAGGCTATGTCTGCCGGCGCATTGCAGGGTGACGAATACCGAAGTATTATAGAAAACGCACCGCTTTTGGCACAGGCAATAGAAGACTATATGCGTAATGTGGAAGGCGCAACAGGCTCTATGAAAGAGTGGGCGGCGGAAGGTATGCTTACCGCCGATGTTATAAAGAACGCTATGTTCTATTCAGCTGACGAAGTAGAATCCCGCTTCGAGCAAATGCCTATGACCATATCACAAATAGGCACAGTAGCTTATAATTCTCTCGTGGAAACGGCGCAGCCTTTACTTGAGGGGATAGGTGCTGCCGCCAATTGGGCGTATAAAAACTGGGATAAAATTGCACCTGTCGTAAAATTCGCTACGGGTGCAATAATAGGATATGCGGGAGCTGTTGGCTTTGCAAAACTCGTTGATGCAAGTGCAACATTAATAAAAGCAGCAAAAAACACAATGACCATTCGCTCTGCTGAATATACAAAAGAAGAAGCGGCGGCCGTTCTTAAATCAACTGGCGCGGACAGCCTTTCCGCCGTAGCCAAAGCTAAACTTGCAGTTGCGGCAGGTACAGCAACGATTGGACAAAAGGCGTTAAATGCGGCTATGTATGCTTGTCCTGCTTTTGCTTTGATAGGGCTTATAGGTGGGCTTACAGGTGCTTTTGCTGATTACGGTGAATCTGCAGGTGCTTCTACCGATGAGCTTAAGAAGATGGAAGAAGAGCTTGCCAATATCGACAAGGAGCTTTCAAATCTTGACGGTGGGCAGGTAGAGGTCGATGTGCTTTTAAAAACGAAGCAGGATACATATAAGAGCATATCCCAAAACGATGGCTTTGTATATGCCATGGTTGCTCAAGAGCAGTGGTCGCGGGTTCAGGAGCTTATGAAAGAGCCCATAGACACAACTAACTACGATGAAGTAAACCAACGCCTTGACCTTATGGGCACATATCTTGAAAACATAGAAAACATTGTGCCGGGCATAGATGAGCTTGCAGTAGCGTTTGACGGCGTTGCTTTTTCCATAAAAGGAGCAACCGCCGAAATGGGAAACTTGCTTTCTTCTTATGTTGGATTTACCAAAGCGCAAGCTACTGTAGATGCGTATTACGAGCAATATAAGAGCGCAATTTCTACAAGGGCGGAATCTGAGTTTGTTTTGAACAATACTGAGCAGTACTATAACACCGATCGTCAAGAAAAAAATGTTGAGCTTACGAATACATTTATGGTGTCTGACGACTATTTTATTGAGAATTATCCGGACGTAAAGAGGGCATACGATATGTGGCAAGCTAACCTCCCCGAAGGTATTCCTACAAAAAAACAACTTGATGAGGCAAAACCGTTTTATCAAGCCTATGTGGAAGAAATGGCAAAAGCAAGGGAGGACTATAAGGCAGAAAAGCGAAAAGAATATCTTTATGATACGCAAGTAGAAACACCTGAATACATCGAAGCAAAGAAAGCATACGATGTAGCTATCGAAAACGAAAACCAATGGTCGCAACTTCTTGAAGGTGCCATCGGTGACTATACTTCGCAATACACCGATGCTCAGGACAGTGGTTATAGCTGGGTAACGCTTTTCGATAAGCTCGGTTCGCTTGCCAACTCCGGTGAAGGGATAAACAGGGACACATCCACTATATCCAAAGCAGTAACTGCTACTGCCGAAGATCTTAAATATCTTTGCGATATAGCGGAGAGGGAGGTTGTAAACCGTTTTACCACTGCGGAGGTAACTGTTAACCTTGGCGGTATAACGCAAAATGTAAGCAGCGGAAGCGATCTTGATGGAATTGTTAGTTATGTAACCGATCGGCTGACAGAACAACTGCAGATAGCTGCGGACGGGGTGCACGCCTAATGCATGAAATATATCTTAACGGAATACGCTTTCCTGTTACGCCGGGACAGCTTGAGACAAAAATTCAAAACAAAAATAAAACGATAACGCTTATAGACGACGGCGAGATCAATTTGCTTAAGCGCCCGGGTCTTACAGACATAGAGTTTGAAGTGCTTCTTCCAAACCAAGAATATGTTTTTGCCGTATATCCCGAGGGATATATGCCTGCATCGGAGTATATTGCGGCGTTAGGAGAGATAAAAAGCCCCTCCGAAGGTGAAGCTACGCCTGTTCCGTTTACCGTATCACGGTTTGATGCAGGTGGAAAGTATTTGTTTGGTACAAGTATACTTGTGAGTGTTGAGGACTACGCTTTGCGTGAAGCCTCGGAACAAGGCACAGACATTATCGTTAAGATAAAACTCAAGCAGTACCGAACCTACGGTACAAAGACATATATTCTTTCTCCTGCGGAAGCAGATAGTGAAAGTAAAATGATTGATTCAAGCAGAGTACACTCTACAGCAGAGCTTACTGTGGGCTGTTATGTAAAAATTAATAAAGGCGCAAAGTATTATAACGGTCAAGTCGTTCCCGATTGGGTGTATCTCAATACGTATATAGTCAGTGCTGTTGGGGTTGCAGGAAAAGAGGACTGCGTTCTTCTTGATAAAACCGGCTTAAACAGTTTAATTGCAGCGGCCGACCTTACTGTGCTTAAGGGTGCTGTAGCGACAGTCCCTTAACGGAGGCGATGTTATGACAGTACGTATAATACACGGCGAAAAAATATTTGAGGTTCTCGTAAAAGACGGAGCTTCATGGAGCACTGAACGCAAAGGAGTACCGGGTAAGTTTGTTTTTACCGTAATATCCGATGGCGTTGCCGAGATAGAAGAAGGAGATGCTGTTAGTTTTACCAATGGAGACGAAGGCATCTTTTTTGGCTTTGTGTTCACAGCAAAGCGGGACCAAAGCGAAAGCATAAGCATAACAGCTTATGATCAACTGCGATACTTGAAAAATAAAGACACATTGGGATATGAAGGCTTGCTTGCATCTCAAGTTGTAATGCTTGTGGGAACCTCATGCAGGCTGAATTTGGGTGCAATAGAGCCAACGACTTATCTTTTGCCGAAAACTGTGGAGGAAGACAGCACGCTGTTCGATATTATACTTAATGCGTTAGACGGCGAACTTATGAACACGGGCAATATGTATATTCTGTACGATGATTTCGGTAAACTAACGCTTAAATCCTTGGAAAACATGAAGACTGATGTTGTTATAGATGCCGAAAGTGCAGAAAAGTTCAGCTACACAACAAGCATAGATAACAAGGTGTATAACCGTATTAAGCTTAAGCGTGATAATGAAAGCACGGGTATGGTTGACACTTATATAGCACAGGACAGCAGTAATATAAACCGTTGGGGCGTTCTTCAGCTTACAGAAAAACTAAAAGAAGGCGAAAATGGTGTAAACAAGGCAAACGCACTGCTTAATCTTTATAACGATAAAAGTAAGAGCCTTAAGATAAACGGTTGTAAAGGAGATATAAAGGTGCGCGCAGGAAGCATGGTTGTTGTAGTACTTAAACTTGGCGACGGAACTCGACTGCAGCAGTATATGTTGGTAGATGTTTGCAAACACACCTTTAAAGAAGGTAATCACACTATGGACTTGACTTTAAAAGGAGGCGGTATTCATGGCTGATTTTTCTGACGCTGTAAAACTCGCCGCACAAGAAGCAATAGATGCTTCAAAGCCTGTTACGGTTTTGTTTGGCACAGTAACAGGCGTTGCCCCTCTTACGGTTAATGTAAGCGAAAAGCTTACATTAACCGGCTCATCATTGGTTGTAACCGCAGCGTTAACCGATGATACCGGGGCAATAGCGCTTGTAATTGGAGACAAACTTGTTTTAGTACGAGTGCAAGGTGGGCGAAGATACATTGCTATTGATAGGGTGGTAGAAGTATGACCCCCAAAACTGTTGTAAGCGTTAAGTATAAAACGCTTCATGATTTTACTTATGGTATTGCCTCGGACGGAAGCCATCTTGTGGGTATGCTTGACGGAGTGGAAGCCGTTGCGCAATCTGTGCGTTTAAGGCTTAACACGGAAAAGGGAGCTTATCCCATATACGGCCCTTCGTACGGGGTTGCTTTTCGGGAGCTCATAGGAGCGCCGCTTGGTTTTGCTTTGCCCGAAATAGAAAGACGTACAAGAGAGGCGTAACTTGTCGACGAACGAATAGTTTCTGTAACTTTAAAAAGCGCATCCGTTGATGTCGGCATCGTATCAGAAATTTCTTTGATAAAAACGGTGTACGGTGATTTTGAAAGTGTGGTGACGGTGTAAATGTACGAAAATATAACATTTGATGTGTTAAAAAACAGAATGCTTGCACGTGTGCCGAATTCGTTGGATAAGCGTGAAGGCAGTCTTATATATAATTCTATAGCTGCAGTAGCGGTTGAATTTGAGTTAGCGTATCGTCAGCTTGATAGGGCGATTAATAATTGCTATGCGGATACCGCAGAGATGGAATCGCTTATAAAGATAGCAAAGCCCTTCGGTATTTCTCCAAAGGCGGCTACCTATGCCTTGGTTTCTGCAGAGACCGCGCCGGCAAATGTTGACGTAATAGGCAAACGCTTTACGTGCAATGAACTTACATATGTTGTTACGGAATGCAAAGCCGATGACGATGGCGTGCATAACCGTTGCATAGCAAAGTGCGAGCAAGCAGGGGAAATTGGCAACAAATATTATTCACAAAAACTTGTGCCGGTGGAATACATATCGGGTTTGCAAACGGCAGCACTTGGTGAGATAATCGAACTCGGCGCCGAAACAGAAACAGAGGAAGCCTTTAGAACAAGACTTTTTGAAAGCGCCATAGCTTTTGGGGGGAACATTTCCGATTATAAGCAGAAGACTTTAGCTATTAACGGCGTAGGTGGCGTAAAAGTTTTTCCTTGGACCGAAGAGCAAGCAGGAGTAGTTGGGTTGTGTATCCAAGGGACAGATTATTCTGTTGCTTCCAATAGTGTGCAAGAAAATGTGCAAGCTTTTTTCGGCGAATACAACGACGGACTCGGGCTTGCCCCTATTGGTCACACGGTACAGGTATACTCTGCAGAAGCTGTCACTATGAAAGTAGATTACGAACTCACTTTGGACACGGGTTATACACGAGAACAAGTTTTACCATTGATAAAAGAAAAAGAAAAAGCTTACATAGCAGAGTTGAGGCAAGAGTGGGGAAACCAAAATTATACCCAAGGTCTAACAGTAAGCGTTTCGCGTTTGTATTACAACGCCCTTTCGGTTGAGGGTGTAAAAGATGCCGTTGTTCATGTAGGGACCTCACAATTTATGCCCGAAGCTACAGCAAGTTGGACTCTTGCCCCCAAACAACTTCCATTTGCGGAGGGAGAGCTATGATAAAAGAACACGCTCCACCTATTATCAATAATATTAAAGATGTTGCTGTCACATGGGATGCTATAGAGCCCGAGCTTGAAGCCTTAAGGACAGAAATAGATAAATTATCTACCGTTAAGTCACCGGATACGGAAAACGAGAAAGTAATTGCACGGCTTGAAAAACTATATAAAATTATGCCTTATCCAAGCGCAACCATTGATGAAAGACGTGCGGTTTTAAAAGCGGCCTTGTACAGGAAACCTCCTTTCAGTGAAAACAAATTGCGTTTGATATTGGCGCAATATGTAAACGGAGAAGATGGTTATCGCCTTGAGGTTTCACCACACGACAACAGTGTTAGCGTAAGACTTGCCATATCGGAAGAAAGTGTTTCTGTCGCAAGGGAGATGATAAGGCAAATGATTCCGGCAAACATGGTGCTTGTTATTGATTTAATGTGATTATTAAGGAGATATATATGTATAGAGGCACAACCCCCACTTATGAAGTTGAGCTTGCCATCGACATAGCCGATGTCAAAAAAGTGCGTTTCGTTTTTAAGCAGGGCGATACAGTTTTGAAAAAGGACATAGACGGCACCGAGCTTACAGATAACACCGTTTCGGTTAAACTCTCCCAGGAAGAAACCTTTATGTTTGATGAATGCAAATGCGCTACGGTGCAAGTCCGTGTTTTGACAAAAGGCGATGATGCGCTTATAACCGACCCTTACCCCGTACATATCGGGCCGTGTTCGGACACGGAGGTGTTGGAGTGAGGATTAAAGCAATATTCAAAGAAAACAGCAATATTATCCCTGCAAATTTCGGCGAGGTAATAGTAATCAAGCCCGACGGTCCTGCTTTCGTGGATACGTCCGATGCCACAGCTACCGAGTTATCCATACTTGAAGGCGACACCGCTTATGTAAACGGAGAAAAAATTATCGGTGCTATTCCAAAGGCGCAGGCCGCAGAAATAACTCCGTCTACTCACGATGTTATTGTGGCAAGAAAAGGAGTATACACAGACGGCGACATTGTAGTAAAGGGCGACGAAAATCTCGTTCCCGAAAACATTGTTGAAGGTAAAGAGATATATGGTGTCAAAGGCTCTCATGTTAATAAAGGCGCTTTAGAACTCCTTTACACCGAGGGCGCAGAGATAACGGCAGAGGATTGGGGGAGTGTTGACTTTGGTCAAAATTTTAATAACAGTGGTGTTCCTACGGGTGGGTTAAACTTTTCAGGGGCAAAGATTAAAAAAATAACATTTCCAGATACACAAATTATTAGTATAGGATTCCCCCGCAATCAACTGTTAGAAGAATACGATAGCGGTAGTAGTATGAGTGCCAGTGGTACTGTGGGTGGTATGGGTCAATATATATTTTACAATTGTACCAACCTGAAAAAACTATGGATGGGCGAAAACTTTTTACCTTTTGCTAATTATGCTTTTTTCGGTTGCACCTCTTTGAACGAAGTGCATTACAGGGGTACGATAGACAAGTGGGCAGAAGCCACTCGAAACGTCAACGTGAACAGGGCCAATCCTTTTGGATACAGCAAAGCAGGCTGTTTTTACTTGGGAGACAGCACCGAGCCTTTATCCGAAATAGACCTAACAACGGCGCAAACAATCGAGTTAGGTGCGTTTTGGGGGTTCAAAGATGTAACCAAGGCTACTATTGGGCAAAGCGTAACCGCGATCAAAGGAAACGCTTTTCAGTATTGTGCAAATCTTAATAGCGTTATATTAAGGGGAGATACTGTCAAACCCTTATCTAATATTACTGCTTTTACAGGTACGCCCATTGCGGATGGTGTAGGCACAATATCCATTCAGCCTATCACTGTTGACGAAGCAACCCTTGTAGCTGAATACAAGGCGGCAACAAACTGGAGTACGCTTGCGGCACAAATCAAGCCGTTTAGTGAATATGCAGGAGGTGCTGAACAATGACGTATCAAGAACGAATCGAGCTATTACTTCAAGAATGTGATGTTCTCACAGACCAAGCCAACGGCACTCTACATACAATGACTATTCAGCGCAAGTCAGACGAAAGCGTGTACGTATTCACTATTTCCGAACTTTATACAATAACGCGTGACGGTGCAGAATATGACGAAGCTATTGATCCTGTGGATAGTGGCAGAGTTTACACCGAAACAACAAATCTTAAGGTAGGCGTTGAAGATGATGAAGCAACGGAAGCGGATTATCTTTCCGCCCTTGAAAAGTTAGGGGTGAGCAGATGACAAAAGCAGAATTAAACAAAAAGACGGACGTTGTAATCAGCGAAACCAAAGAGGCTTTGCAGACTGTGTACGATTCACTTAACTCGGGGCAACAGAAGAAAATACTAAAAAATGAAGCAGTGAAGGTCTTATTTGACCGGTACGATGTTGAATATTAAAAGAGGAGGTATGTATGAAAACCAATCTTACCAAATTCACACTTTCGGTGGCGTTCGCCGCTATAGGCAGTATGTGCAAAGAGCTTGCAGTACCGTTTTTTGTGCTGTGTGTACTAATGATTGCCGACCATATTACCGGCATGGTGAAGAGTTGGCAGCTGGGTACCTTATGTTCTCGCACCGGTATAAAAGGCTTTATTAAAAAGCTGTGCTATGGGCTTGCCGTGGTAGCGGCGATAGGCATTGACTATGTAATTGTTATCGCATCATCAAAGTTTGGCTACGATATTGGGGTACAGCCTTTCTTTGGCTGGCTATGCACCGCTTGGCTTATCATTAACGAATGCATCAGCATACTCGAAAATTTAAGCGCTATGGGTGTACCGATGCCGACCTTTCTTGCAAAGGCGGCAAAGAAACTTAAGAATAATGTGGAATGCGCAGCAGATAACACAAAAGAAAGCGACGAAAACAAGGAGAGGGAAAATGAAAACAAAAGACTATAAAATATACATATCGCCTGCAAACCATTACAAGCGGTACGCCATTGAAGGCTACAACGAAAAGCAACAGATGGACCTGCTAACACCGAAGCTTGTGGAAGCTTTGAAGAAATACGAGGGTGTTAGACCTATACCCGCCACCGTGTTTGCTATGAGCAGGGACTATAATGGAAGACCGGAGGAAGCTAAAAAAATGGGGTGCGATGCATATCTTGCACTTCACACCAACACAGGCAAGGGCAAAGGCAAAGGAGCGTG
>JAZUQW010000278.1:0-7260 GCA_045605905.1 Eubacteriales bacterium | reverse complement strand
AAAAATAATAGAATACAGTTGCTCTAAAGTAGAAAATCCAGGGAGGACATCCCTGGATTTTCTACAATTTATTGTTTTTTCGTTCAAAACGAACCTCGGCTCACAGTAGCAATCTACAGTTTTCGCCTCGGTTCGTCTTGTCTGTATCCTTTCTCAACGCTCTGTCAAGCTGATGACAAGGTTTGTCATCAGCTTGAGGGGAGCAATTAAATGCTCCCCTTTGTTTTACATTAATTTTTTTATCAAGGCTTTGATATCTTCAACCGAGGCGGCTTTGGGATTACCCGGTGCGCAGGCATCTGCATAGGCAGATTCTGCAAGGAAGTCCAAATCCTCTTCCTTAAGGGCGGCAAGCTTTGTGGGGATGCCCACATCAACGCTTAACTGACGCACTGCATCAACGGCCGCTTTGCGGTATTCCTCTACAGTCATACCCGCAGTGTCAACGCCCATAGCTTCTGCAATTGCCTTGTATTTTTCGCCGCTGCAATCTGCGTTGTATTCCATAACTATAGGTAACATCATTGCGCAAGCAACACCGTGGGCTGTATCATATACCGCGCCGAGGGTATGTGCAACAGAGTGTGCGATACCAAGACCAACGTTAGAGAACGCCATACCTGTAACAAACTGCCCCAGTGCCATACCTTCCCTGCCCTTGGGGTCGTTTTCAACAGCGCCTCTGAGACTGCTTGAAATGAGACGGATAGCCTCTAAATTAAGGCAATCAGGCAACGCCCAAGCGCCCTTGGTGGTGTAACCCTCTATGGCGTGGGTAAGTGCATCCATGCCTGTTGCGGCGGTAAGCCCTTTGGGCATAGTTTCCATCATATCGGGGTCAACGACAGCAACGTCGGGAATATCGTTGACGTCAACACAAACAAATTTACGTTTGCGCTCTACGTCGGTAATAACGTAGTTTATGGTAGCCTCTGCTGCAGTACCTGCGGTGGTAGGAACAGCTATTGTATACACTGTGCGGTTCTTGGTAGGTGCAACACCCTCAAGACTGCGAACATCTGCAAATTCCGGATTATTTATGATTATACCTATAGCTTTGCCGGTATCCATAGAGGAGCCACCGCCGATGGCTATCATATAATCGGCACCGGACGCCTTGTATGCGGCAACACCGTTTTGTACGTTTTCTATGGTGGGGTTGGGCTTAATGTCGGAGTAAACCTCATAAGCCATACCTGCGGCATCCAAAAGGTCGGTCACCTTTTTGGTTACGCCGAATTTGATAAGGTCGGGGTCAGTGGCTACAAACGCCTTTTTAAAGCCTTTTGCGGCTATTATTGCGGGGATCTCACCAATTGCCCCCTTGCCATGATAGGATATAGGGTTAGATACAAATCTGTTTGCCATAAATCTTCCTCCTAAAAATGTATTTTGCAGTATTAGTATACCTTGTTTACTTAAAGTTTAACACGTCGCCGCGTCGCTGTCAATAAGCCTTTTTTTTAAATCTGTTTTTCCATACAAAAAAATCAGCGGAAGCTCCGCTGATTTCTTTGTATTACATTTTTCTGCTGCCACCACTGGTACGCCCGGAGCCACCGCCCGAAGTGTTGCTTTTGGGTTTGGCTGTGCGGGTTACGGTACTGTAAAGATATGTATCCTTGGAATCGGTAACATTAAGACTGCCCGATTTAATATAGTTGGACGCAGCCGCCTGTGAACGAACGGATTTAAGCTTACCTTTCATTACACTTGTAGCAATTAAAGCCACAACAAGGCCAATTATAATTGCAACAACGGCGTTCTTTACATAACTAAAGCTTGTAGCATCCTGTATACGCTCATCGCATTCGGTGATGAATGTTTTAAACGCGGCGCTGTAATTGTTAGCGTTTATATCGCTTTCAATTTCATCAAATATATCTTCTACGTCAGAGTCGGATACAGCATCAGCACCTACCGCGTTTGCGAATATTGTGCAAGTTTCATCCCCTTCTTCATCCTCAAGAATACGGAGAAACAATATACCACTATCATCGTCGCCCATGCCGTAGCCGTTGTCGTTAAAGTACGCCTCTGCAAATGCATCGGCATCGGTGGAGACAGACTGGATGGTTACTATAATCACATCTACATTATATTTTTCGCTTACTTCGTCAAGCTTTGCACGAATTTCGCTCTCTTCTGCTTCGGAAAGCAGGTCGGCACCGTCCACAAGCCTGTCGGGGCTTGCCGCCCACACATTAAGAGCAAAAACGGAACACATCACAAGGAGAAGCAATGTAAATAAAGCTTTATTTTTCATACAATCGCACCTCCTTAAAGCAACCAAAACAGGTACATCAAAGCATACGCCGCCGCACCGATAGCACCGGTAAGACCGAATAGCCATCTCTTGTATGCCGCCTTGTCAAGAGGAAGGTCGCCCACAAGCTTACCGGTTTGACCGTTCATAGCAAAGGTATATTTTTTACCCTGCCAAGAGGTGTTAAGCAACCACACGGGATATAAAGCATATTTTGCCGTGCCGTTTTTAAGCTGAACCCCCGTAAACTCAGGCGTTACCGTGGTATAGCCCGACGTTGTTTGTTCAAACACCTTTTCGGTACTGCGTTTTATACGCTCGTTGGCGCGCTGAATGCTCTGCTCGGAATCCACATCGTACTTATCTGCAAGATAACCGGAGAGATACGCGGTTTGAAAATCTACCGCACCTGAAAACTTGAAGGGCTCTATAGACTCCATAAGGTCATCTGCCATATTGCTGGAACCGTCAACAGGAACCCTTTCAAAGCCCAGAGTGCCGGCACGCCTTAAAGAATAAAAACTGGTTTTTGTGTAATTGTAATTAGCGTCGCTCCAATGCTTTACTTTGGTAGCCTTATACCTGATGTTGGCATCAGCATCAGCATCAAAAAGCCAAAAAGGAACATAAACACCCTTTATCTCATCTATATGGTTCTCATTCTTGAAAACCTTGGGCAGCAAGCGCTTACCTTCGTAATGCTTTTTAAGTGCCTTCTTTGCCGCCTCTTTATCAAGCTTAAAGGGAATAACATAGTCGGGCTTTAAATCCCCTGCAAACTGCCCCATCATAACAACGGGGTTATCACAGAAGGGACAAGCTGTTGCCGCGGTGTTTTCATCACCGACTATCTCACCGCCGCAGGATTTGCAAACATAAACGCGCAGTCCCTCCGTCTCTTCATCGGACCATTCGCCGCCTGCAGTGCTATCCCAAGTCATATCATCCTCGACTTGAGAATTCAAGTCCTTGTCATACTCAACCAGTGTTTCCATTTCGTACTCGGTATCACAATAAGGGCATTTCATTTTTTGTATACCGCTGTCAAACTCGATAGAGCCACCGCAACAAGGACATTTATATTCTTGTAATTGAGCCACTCAATTTCACTCCTTTACAAAGGCTTAAAGGTTTTATTAACAAAATCAGATTATATCACCGTTATCAAAGGGGTCGCCGCATTCCGGACAGAACTTGGGAGGAGTTGTGCCCTTTTCAGGCTCCCAACCGCATTTGTCGCACTTATACTGGGGAACGCCTGCAGGCTTCTTGCCGCCGCATTCGGGGCAGAACTTGCCCTTGTTTACCGCACCGCAGCTACAAGTCCACCCTTCTTCATCGGCAGGTTTTGCCGCGCCGCATTCGGGGCAGAATTTGCCCGTTGCAGCCGCGCCGCACTTACAAGTCCATGCGTTTGCGGGCTTTTCTTCCGGCTTCTTTGCGCCACATTCGGGACAGAACTTGCCCGTTGCGATTGTGCCGCATTGACATTTCCACGCCATAGCGTTTTTCGGGTCTTCCATATCTCTCGCTACTTGAGGGTTGATAACGCCTTGCTGTTGCACTTGCTGTGCGCCCATATTGTAAAGGTTTTGTGCTGCATTAAAGCCACCGCCCATTGCGCCGCCTGCCATACCCAGACCCATAAAGCCTGTCATGGCGCCTGCGCTGTTGCCTGCCGCTGTTTCCATAGCGTTTGCTGTAGCGTCGGTCATTCTGCCCGCCATCATGAAAGGATTGCTGCCCATAGTTGCCGCATCTTCCATCTGGTTGATCTTCTTCATATCCTCATCGGTGAGGGTTATGGGATTAAGGGCTATCTTTTCTACGGTTATACCGCGGCTGTCTATCCACTCTGCCTTGAGTGCCTCGTTCATTGCCGCCTTAAGCTCGGTTACCTTTGCGGGAATTTGGGCGGGGCGAAGCTCTAACTCTGTCAAAGCGCCCAGTGCGGGCTGTAATGCGCTGATAAATTCTGTCTTAAGCTGTTCGTCTATCTGGTCTCTTGTATATTCGTATTCTACGTTGCCGCACACCTTGGTGTAGAACAAAAGCGGGTTGCTTATTACGTAAGAATAAATACCGTTACATCTAACCTGAACGGTTCTGCTCATGCCAAGTCTTTTGTTGACAACCTCAAACATAATGGGGTTTTTCGTACCGAATTTGTTACCCATTATCTCTTTGGTGTTGAAGTAATAAACCCTTTGGTCTTTACCAGTATCGCCACCAAAGGTAAAACGTTTACCTATTGTTTTGAAGGTATCAAGTATACTTCTGCCCAAGCTGCCTGCAAAAATGGAAGGCTCGGTAGAGGTATCATACTTAAACTCACCGGGTTCTGCGCATACCTCCACAACCTTGCCCTGCTCAACTATCATCATACACTGACCGTCTGCTACTGCAATAACGGAGCCGTTAGAAATAATATTATCCTCGCCTTTTGTATTGGAGGATCTGTCGCTTGTACGCTTTTGCCCTTTTTTCACCAACACATCTGTGGGAAGTGCATCACAATAGAAAAACTCCTTCCACTGATCGGCAAAAGTACCGCCAAGAGCGCCTATACCTGCTTTAATAAGTCCCATAATTAAAGACTCCTTTCCTTATGTAAAAATATTTGTTATCATTTCTCTTCCGTACTATGCCCCTTTGCACCGACGGAATAAGGGTTTTTGTTTTCTCTGTATGGAGTTGGGCTGCTGCAACGGCTTGCCCAACCGACAAACAGAGTCCAAAACAAAACTCCGACAAACCAAAGGGAGATAGATATCCAAAACCACTTTATATGCCAACCCAAAAAACAGCACAACGCCAAAACAACCCACGAAGGCAAAGTCCATTCAAGGTTAAACAGCATATTAAGCAAAAGGCAAAGCAAAAAACCGCCTGTTCTTTTAAGTGTTTTCAAAAGACTGTCTCCTTTTATTTATGCTTGTGCCATACGCTGTATTACAGCGTTGCTCGCTTTTTAAAACCGACGGTTGATCATACACCTACAATGTAACACATTTTAAGAAAAAAATCAACCGTCGATACATATATTCACTTAAAAAGTAATTTTGAAATTATCGATAAACAACATTAAAACTCAAAAATCAAGCCAGCATCAAACTTAAGTATCATGGCGGCATCAAGGCTGTCAACCATACCGTCGCTGTTTACGTCAGCCCGTTGTAATGCGGCACCGTCCAACTCTATAAGCAAAGCATCGTACTTAAGAACCTGTGCGGCGTCAAGGCTGTCAACCGAGCCGTCACCGTTTACGTCACCAAGGATGCCGATATCAACAACCTCTTCGGAGGAGCCGCTTTCAGAGTCTTCGGAAGAATCTTCAACATCTGCTCTGTATACAAGGTGAAACTCTATCCAATAAATATCGTAATAATCATTGTAGCCTGCAACAACACTGTCCCAAGCCACACCGCTTACCACCACGCCTTGATCGGGGTCAAAGTTTTGGGGGAAACAATAACCGTCTTTGGGTTGTATGGCTATTTGATAAAAATATTCTTCACCGTCTGCAAAAGCGGTAACAGGTACGTTGCCTTGATACCAAGTATTGGAAGCGTAAATACCGTCACCTATAGAAAAATCGCAATAAGAATATTCTTCGGATTCGGGAAGGTCGCTTATACCCACAGGACTTGTTATGCCCGCAAGAGAAGAACCGTCTATTTCTATGGGCAAGGTTATTTCCGTAAGGATTTCTGCGGGAACGCCCTCTTCGCTGTTATAAGTGATATAAAACTCCATCCAATAAGCGTTATACAAATCGCTTTTACCCGCTCTGATATCTTCCCATTCCACGCCGCTGACGTGCATACCTTGATAAAGTGTATCTACATCGAAGTTTGCGGGGAAAGTATAGCCGGGTTGAGGATGTACGGCAATTTGGAAAAAGTATCTTCTGCCGTCTACAAAGCTTTCCGCTATCTCCATATCAACTACATCATACCAAACGTTAGATACAAAATCTTCGCCGCCACAAGAAGCATCACAATGATAATAATCGTGAGAAGCCGGCAGTTCAGAGATTCCCGCAGGGCTTGTGATGCCTACAAGAGAGGACCCGTCTATCTCTATGGGCAGAGCTACTACGTTGGAGGGGATGCCGATTTCGGCATTATATGTAATATGAAATTCCACGTAATATAAATTGTCAACCTCGGACTTATATGAATAAGTGCTATCCCACTTAATACCGGTAACATTTATACTCAAATCAGGCATTGTTGTGGGGAATTTATAACCGCCGCCAGGATGGATACAAATTTGGAAATAATACTCCTCTCCATCCTCAAAGCTTTCGGCAACATCGTCGTTGCTTGCAATGTACCATCTGTTGGAAACAAAGAAGTGCCTCGCCCCGCAGGTGCTATCGCAGTAATAGTACTGATCTGATTTAGGCAAGTCGGAAAGACCGGCGGGAGCAGTTATCCCCGCAAGAGAAGAGCCATCTATTTCTATGGGCAAACTGATTTCGGTAGGTGCCTCATAGGGAATGCCCACATTCTCGTCATAGGTTAAATGAAATTCAGCGTAATATACACCGTCAGAGGCATTCATCCCGCCTGTAACATGACTCCACTCAATGCCGTATACACGAATCATTTTGTTTACATCAAAACCGTCGGGCATTTTGTAGCCGTCATTCAAATGAACGCAAATTTGGAAATAATACTCTTTGCCGTGTTCAAAATCCGTGGCAATCTCATCGTTTTCAGTATACCATTTGTTTGAAGCATATCTTGGATCCGAACAAGAGCCATCGCAATGATAGTAGCCTTCCGCTGCGGGCAATTCGTCTATACCTTCGGGATACATCATCCCCTCGAGATAAGAGCCGTCAATAGAAATGGGCAATTCAATTTCCGTTTCCGCTGCCACTGCAGGCTGCGAAGCTATAGGTAACACACCTGCAAGCATTGCCAACAACAGCATATAAGACATTAATTTGAAAGCTGTTTTTCTTGTTGTCATTTTTAAATACC
>JAZUQW010000277.1:0-3963 GCA_045605905.1 Eubacteriales bacterium | reverse complement strand
GATATAAGAGGCCACCGAAAGACTTATGTTGGATCTATGCCCGGCAGAATAGTTAACGGATTAAAATTAGCAGGCAGTTCTAACCCCGTAATGCTTTTGGATGAAATAGACAAGCTTACAAGAGACGCTCACGGAGACCCTTCGTCTGCTTTGCTTGAGGTTTTGGATTCAGAACAAAACAAAGCCTTTCGTGACCACTTTTTGGAACTTCCCTTGGATTTGTCCCGCTGTATGTTCATCACCACGGCAAATACGGTGGAAACAATACCTCCTGCCTTGCTTGACAGGCTTGAGGTAATACATATGGATAGCTATTCCGAGCGTGAAAAAGTATCAATTGCCGTGAATCACCTTATACCCAAACAACTGAAACAGCACGGCTTAAGCAAACGAAATCTTTCTTTTACAGAGTCCGGCATAAAGCTTTTGATAAACTCATATACGAAGGAAGCCGGTGTCAGAAATCTTGAGCGCGAGCTTGCAAATATTTGCAGAAAAGTAGCAATGCTTGTGGTAAGCGGTGAAGCAAAAAGCTTTGTTGCCGATGAAATCGGTATAAAGACCTTGCTTGGAGCAGAGCAGTTTGTCCCCGATCGTATATATTCGAAAAACGAGGTCGGCGTTGTTAACGGATTGGCTTGGACAGCGTTGGGCGGCGAGATGTTAAGGATAGAAGCGCTTTCAATGTCCGGCAACGGCAAGTTGGAGCTTACGGGCAACCTTGGCGATGTTATGAAAGAATCTGCAAAAGCAGCTATTAGTTATATTCGCTCAAACGGAGACCTGTTTAAGGTGAATCCTAAATTTGTAGAGGAAAAGGATCTGCACATCCACGTTCCGGAAGGTGCTGTTCCAAAGGATGACCCAAGTGCAGGTATAAGCATTGCGTGTTCTGTGCTTTCGGCATTAAGTGGCAGGGCTGTAAAACAAACCGTTGCAATGACAGGTGAGCTTACTCTAACAGGAAGAGTGCTTAAAATAGGCGGATTGAAAGAAAAAACTATGGCGGCATATAAGGCAGGCGTAAAAACCGTCATAATCCCTGCAGAAAACCTTTCTGATGTAGATGAATTTGATGAAGAAATTAAGAATTCAATTACATTTGTCCCCGTAGAAAACTTTTTGCAAGTGGCAGAGAACGCTCTTGAATAAAAGGAGAGTTGCTTTATGGAAATGAAATTCGGTGACCTCAATTTGCATAATACAGAGCTTGCACTTACAGCGGGTCTTGAACGGCAATTAATTAAAGAGGGGTTACCGCAAGTAGCTTTTTCCGGCAGATCAAATGTGGGTAAAAGCTCGTTGATAAATTCTTTGTTAGGTCGAAAAAAATTGGCACGTGTCAGTTCCGAACCCGGCAAAACAATTACGGTAAATTATTACTGCATAGATAAAAAGCTCAATTTAGTTGACTTGCCCGGTTACGGTTTTGCGCGACGAAGCAAAACCGATATCGCAAAGTGGTCCAAGCTTACGGCAGGTTATTTTGAAGACAACAGCTCGCTTTTGCTTGTGCTTCAGCTCATAGACAGCCGCGCAGGAATCACCGCCGATGATAGGCAAATGCTTGATTGGCTTTATCACTATGATGTTCCGTATATGATAGTTATAACCAAGTGCGACAAGCTTAATAAAACAGAACTTAACAAGCAGGTTAACAAAATAATAAACGACCCCGCCGTTAAGCCCGAGACCGAATGTGTTTTGTATTCGTCTTTAAAGGGCTTGGGTAGGGAAGCGTTGATGAACAGTATTATAGAAAAGGTAATGTGATATGTTACATAAGAATTTGGGCATTTCTGAAAACAACCATCTCACCATATGCGGTTTTGATACCGTAGAGTTGGCAAAAAAGTATGGCACCCCTCTATATGTACTTGACACCGATATGGTGTACGAAAACTGTGTTATGTACAAAACACTAATAGAAAAGTATTTTGGCGAGGGAAGCATGCCTCTTATCGCTTCTAAAGCTTTATCCTGCAAAGAGATATACCGTATTGCGGCGGCGGCTGGTATCGGTACTGATATGGTTTCCGGCGGTGAGATCTATACCGCTTACACAGCCGGCTTTCCTATGGAACGCGCGTATTTCCACGGAAATAATAAAACAGATGATGATATACGCTTTGCTCTCGATTGCGGCGTTGGTTGTTTTGTTATCGATAATAATGAGGAGCTTGCCGCTATAGAGGCACAAGCGGCAGAACGCGGCGTAAATGTCAACGTAATGTTAAGGGTAAGCCCCGGCATTGACCCTCATACTCACAAGGCTGTTGTTACAGGCTCTGTGGATTCTAAATTCGGTGTTGCCATCGAAACGGGGCAAGCCCTTGAAACAGTTAAAAAGATTCTTGCGTGCAAGCATTTGGTTTTGCAAGGCATGCATTGTCATATCGGATCTCAAATATTTGAATACGAGCCGTATGCTACAGCCGCTGATATAATGATAGAGTTTATAGCAAAAATAGAAAAAGAAACCGGTTATGTGATACCTTCTATTAATTTGGGCGGCGGTTTTGGCGTGAGATATGTGGAAGAAGACCCCGTTTATGACTATGAAAAAGCCCTTTCCGATATAGCAAACGCTATGGAAAAGGCTTATGCAAAGCATGGTGTGAAAAAGCTTAAGGTGTTCTTCGAGCCCGGCAGATCAATGGTTGCCGCGGCAGGATTAACGCTTTACACGGTGGGATCTCATAAGACAATCACAGGTTATAAATCTTACGTTTCTGTTGATGGCGGTATGCCAGACAATCCCCGTTACGCTTTGTATCAATCAAAATACACCTGCCTTATTGCAAATAAAGCAGGTGATGTGAAAGGTGATATCGTAACCGTTGCAGGCAGATGTTGCGAAAGCGGTGACCTTGTTCAAGAGGCAACGCCTCTTCAACCTTGTAGCAAGGGCGATGTGCTTGCGGTTCTTGTTACCGGTGCATATAATTATTCAATGGCATCCAATTACAACAGATTGCCTCGCCCCGCTATGGTTGGCGTGGGTAAAGATGGCGACCGATTGATCATTAAGCGTGAGTCCTATGAGGACTTGGTTAAAAACGATATTTAAAAAGCTTTAAAAAAACCGGCGTGGAGGCATAAAAGGTTTTTCCGTCTAAATAAGAAAGACTGTCCTCAATAGTGCTTTCAAACTTCAGCTTATATGCGCACAAAGACTGATGGCAATATCCTTGCTGTCGGTCTTTTTTGTTTACGGCATATTTTCCGTCCCCAAGCAGGGGGTGACCGATTGCCGCAAACTGTGCTCTTATTTGATGGGTGCGACCTGTAACAAGTTCTGCTTCCACTAAAGAAATATTCACGCCTGTTTCAAGTACCTTGTATTTCGTAACCGCATTTTTCTCATCTGCGCGGCGTTTTTCTTTACTTAAAAATACTCTGTTAGCGTTACTGTCTTTTCGGATGTAATCATTAAGAGTGCCGATCTTTGATGTTGGTATACCATGTATTGCTGCTAAATAACGCTTGTTTACAGAGCGTTCTTTTATACGGCGGTTCATATCTCTTAACGCGCCTGCCGTTTTAGCTGCAATAACTATACCGCAGGTGTTGCGGTCAATTCTGTTACAAAGCGCGGGCGCAAACGCCTCATTATGGGAAAATTCGCCTTTCTTTGACAGATACGCTTTTATGTGATTTATAAGAGTGTTATAACCCTCTTTATCGTCGGAATGACATAGCAAACCAACTGGTTTATCCACAAGGATGATGTTATTATCTTCATATATTATATTAAGCTTTGGCGTTATGTGGGCAAAAGCTTTTTCTTCCGTATCTTCTGCAAAAAACTCATCAGATATGTAAAGACTTAAGCTGTCACCAACCTCAACAAAATCGCCCGGCAAAGCTTTTTTGCCGTTAAGCTTTATACGTTTCGTTCTTAAAAATTTGTATATCAGCGCTTGCGGCATGGTTTTAAAACGCTTGCTTAAAAATTTGTCT